>NZ_JBPCXO010000209.1:0-42964 GCF_051008435.1 Endozoicomonas sp.
GTTCTAGACAGCTTCGATGGATTCGTGAGAATAGTTGACCTATTTAATCGAATTCATCGAATAATTGGGCCGTTCTTTCTGGAATTTAGGCCGAAATAGTCTTAAGTCCGACAGGCTCCTAGAGCAACGCAAGGAGCAGTTGCCGAGATGGCCCCTTTACAGAGCATCCGTAGGCCTCATTCAGGAGCATCCACTGCAGCGTTCCAACAGATTGAAAGATGTTGAATATTCCTGCACTGTTGCGCCTTGCACTGAATGCTCCTGAAATGAGCTGAGCTCCATGATTAATTGAGAACGCGCCCTTATGACGGATACATCTATGAACGAAAACCAGTACCATGATCTGCTGGACGACCTGATGGTCGCCATTGAAGACGCTATTGAAGAAGCAGAGCTGGATATTGATTATGAAACCGCCGCAGGCATTCTCACACTCACCTGTGAAAACGGTACCAAAGTTATTCTGAGTCGCCAGACTCCGGTACTGCAATTATGGCTGGCTGCCAAAAGTGGTGGTTTTCATTTTGATTATGATGAAGACAAAGAGCATTGGATTGCCGACAGCAACGGTGAAGAGTTTATGCAAATGCTAAACCGGTGCCTGAGCGAGCAGTATGGAGAGTCTGTAGAACTGACTCTTTAAGCTCAAGGGAAGCAACAAGCTTCCCTGTTTATTTGAGAAAACCGAATGCTGTATCTTAACCCGGACATTTCATAAAGCCACCTGGATCGGGATGCAGACTGCAAAAGCTCGACACTCTCTGAAATTTCCGAGCTAAATTAAACAGACCCCTATGTGTTTGTGACAGGAAAACTCTGTGCGCTATATTTACCTTGTTCCTTTCCTGAGCGTCATCCCATTCTCTTTCTCCGGCCCATTGCCTCTTCAACCCCTATCACTTGCGGATGCAGTAGGAGATATCAGCACGCTACTGGAGTTGAGATCTGTGTCCAACAACAGAAAAGAGGGATCTTCTTATCACTATATCTGCAAAGCTACTGACTTTATTTACGGACTTGAATGGGAACAGGAGAGCAATCAAACATTTTGCCAGCATCTGGATCCTGACGGAAATATTGTCCTGACGAGCTCTTTCGCCCCGGCTTTCTCTGAACAACAAGAGATAGAAGAAGTCGCAGAGGAATTCATCATGACAAATCGAATGCCCAACCTCTGGATAGTGAAAAACAGGGAGAAAAACAGGGAGAAAAACAAGGATCTATGCTACCTCCATAGAGTAAATCCAGTCCAGGAGCATTGCCTGAAAACCCGGGAAGCCAAAGCAGAATTAGAATCAGGCTCCGGGATGATGGTAATACCCGATCAAACCCCGTCCCCAACAGCACCTGACGCCTCTACAACCAGGCGACCGAAAACAACTATAGACATTCCTGCCACAACGGGAGGCGCAGCGATCATAGCAACGGGACTGCTTTTGATTGCACTCTTTCTTGTCGAAACCAAATTTCACTGCATGCTTAATGGGTGTAAGTCGCTGTATAACAAAGTGCAGCTAAATTTGCCTTAATGAGCCATCACTTTGGATGCTTGAAGCGCCAAAGCTCATCAGTGAAGAGAAGCAATAAAAAAGGCGAAGCCCGGATAGGAATTCGCCTTTTCTGACAGAGTCCGACAAAACAGAATACGTTTCCTCAGATACTGCTTACTGTCAAACCAACCGCTTCAGACTAGAAGTAGTAGATAGCCTGTACAGCGTAGGTGTCGTCAAAGTCTTTCTTGCCACCAGCATTAACTTTCTCGCCACGGGTGTATTCGAAAGCGAACTGCATTGGGCCAGTTTCATAGATAGCACCAACCATGTAGTCGGTGAACTCAGCGTCAGTGTTCTCACCTGTGTAGGTGTCGTCAGCAGACAGCTGGTTGAAACCAGACTGCAGGTAGAAACCGTCAACAACCTGAGGCAGTGCCAGTTTACCGTACAGTTCAATACCGTTAGATTCTTTGTCCAGTATACCTTTTTCTACAGCAGTCTTGTTTTCAAACTGACCGTAAGTAGCTGCCAGGTACAGAGCTTCATTTTCGAACTTGGCACCCACAGTAGCAGAGGTTGACTTGTCGGAACCGCTATAGGCTGGCAGAGTCACATTACCGATCTGACCCAGTTCTTCAGCGTATTTGGTTTCGTTGTAAGTAGCACCAAGAGACAGACCCATTGGCAGGTCGTAACTCAGGGCAACACCGTAACTGCTGTCACGTGTTCCGTCTACAGTTGTGGTAGCATCTGACATGGTCTTGCCAGCAGTACCTTTCAGTTGGTACTGGATACCAACATTCAGGCCACCGAAGCTTTTGCGGTATTGAATGACGTCATCAGCACGTGCTGTACCGTCAGTGTCACCACCACCGTGAGAAGCATCGAGATCACGAATCAGGTCATTTGAAGACATCATGCCGTCACGACCGCTGTAGATACCCATAGCAGCGCCGCCGCCGATAGCGAAGACATCAGTCCAGCCGGATACGTCATAAGTTACAGCCCATGCTTTACCAGCAGTGAACGCACCGTAAGTGTCGTGGCTCAGGCCAACGTTGCCCAGACGATTGAAGAACTGGTCGTCCTGGTCGCCGTCAACAGCGTAGAAGCCCCATTCAGCAACAGCGGAACCGGTCCAGCCGCTGTCAAACTTGTGAGCGTACTTGAAGTTGATGCGTGGGCTGGCATCGCCCATCTCAGCGTCGGAACCGTCGCTCTTAACGGTTTTAACGCCGATCTTACCGCCGATTTCCAGGCTGTTTACGTCATCGTTGTAAACTTCCAGGGCCATCGCCTGGCCGGCAACGAGGGATGCTACTACAGTGGCAAGCAGTTTCTTCTGCATGGTCACTAGACTCCTGACTGAATGTGTTGTGTGGTGTAGATCATTTCTGCTTTTAATATGTGATCAAGATCTATTAAAAATGATTCTGTGATCGAGCAATTATATGCGGATTTTTATAAGCTATGGGACGATTGTCATATCACTAAAAGTGATACGCCAATCCAACTTTCAGCTTTGCTCTCGGTTTACCCCCAATAAGAACCAAACAAACACCTACACACACACCCATCGAAGAAATACATCTACCTATTGAACTCTCTGATTTGATTTTTTGTCATAAATATTTAACACAATACATTAAGTAAGTTTTTTAAAAACTCAGTAAAAGTTGGCTGAAGAAACGATCAATTTCACTCTAGTAAGGGTCCATACGGATCAAAAATAAACGACATTGTTTATATTATTGTCAAAATGGGGGGGCCGCTATCCCCTGTTAGATACTGGATCTCAAAGAGGACTAAGTAGAAGGGCACTCCAGTACTGACAGGACTTACAGCAGGATAAGTACAAACATCGTTATTCGTCAGCGGGACAAGGTCGATAAGAAGAAGGTATTTAAATCGGGCATATTTATTCTTTTAAAAAGAATTTTTAATCCAAAAAAAGCGGTTAAATGGATGAAATAATCCTTCAATCCATCGGAAAATCTTTTCTTTCATTGCTCAAGACTGTTTTTACTCCAGGAGCCTGACCGAGAATTGCGCCCGAGCATAAAGTTCAGTAGAGCGAGCCAGCTGTTTCACTAAATTCGTGCGAATAGTTGACCTATTTAATCGAATTTAGTGAGAAAGATGGCCGCTCTTTCTGGGCTTTAGGCCGGGCTGTCTCTTCTCGGTCAGGCTCCTAGCAGCCGATTGCAGCTCACCCTGACCAGCCACCCTCAAAAGGTTCGATTCAACCCCATGTCCCAAAAGCCTATTTCAAGGCGGGTAGCTTCCCTGAAAGTGCGGCAGAGCGATTCCATTCTGCCTTCAGAAAAACGACTGGCAGCCAGCTTCTCAATGGCTTCAACCTGCTTAATCGCTCCCTGAACAAACTCATCCCCTCCATAAGTCTGAATCCATTTCCAATAGGGGTTGCCTTCTTTTTGGGTCGCCGGATCACTGATCAGTCTCAGGCCGATCTCTGCATAGCCTACAGAACAGGGTGACAGAGCCGTTTGAAGATCAAGAATATCACCCGCCATGCCTCGCTCAAGCACATAGCGGGTATACGCCATATTGGCCCTGGCTTCCGGCTGGCTCACAACGTCCTGCTCGGTCATGCCCCACTCGGCGCAATACTCCAGGTGAAGATTCATCTCTGAAAGAATACCCGCCACTGAACCGGAAGCAACTCTCATATCCTCAAGATTATCGGCTTTATAGACCGCCAGGGCATAGGCTCTGGAGAAGTGAATCAGAAACAAATAATCCTGCTGCAAGTAATGTTTGAAGCTTTCAAGCGGCAAAGAGCCATCCGCTATACCTTGCACAAACTCATGGTGACAATAGCTGTACCAGTCGTCTGCACAGGCTGTTTTCATTTTGCAATAAAGCGTATCAGGATTATCGAAGGGGGTGGTCATGATGCAATCCACTAACAGCGATGGGAGAAGGCGAAAGGATACCCTGATTGTTCATCTACGGCATCAAGCCGTTATAATTCAGCTTTTTGGAACGAACAGGTTAATCCCATGCTGACTCAAACCATGGTCGACAAGCTTAACGATCAGATCAATCTTGAGTTTTACTCCTCCAATCTTTATCTGCAGATGGCTTCCTGGTGCGAAGCTCAGGGTCTGGATGGCTGTAATGCGTTTCTGCGCCGCCATGCCCAGGAAGAAATGGAACATATGCAGAAGCTGTTTAACTACGTCAACGAGACAGGTGCAATGGCGGTAATTGGTGCTATCAATGCCCCTCCCCACCGATATGAGACAGTAAGAGATATCTTTCAGTGCACTTATGAGCATGAGTGCACAGTGACTCGCTGCATCAATGAACTGGCACACACGGCATTTACTGAGAAGGACTACAGTACCTTCAACTTTCTCCAGTGGTATGTGTCCGAGCAACACGAAGAAGAAAAACTGTTCAAGGGCATTCTGGATAAAATCGATATGATTGGCTTTGAAGGTAAGGGGCTGTATTACATTGATCAGGAAGTATCCAAACTGGTAGCCTCCATGCCTCCTGTAACAGCGGTATAAAACAGCCATGAGCGAAGAAAAATATTTTGCGTCACCCTCGAGTATGACTAATGGCCAAGCAAAATATTTTTCACAGTAAAAACAGTGATCACAGAGCAGCTTGCATGGCTTTGAACGTTTCTTCATCCACCACTTGAAGCTTGCTCTGTGTATATTGCTGCCCTTTCAAGCGCTTGTTCAGGCGATCCGGGTTAACGGCATCTGCTACTCGAAACAAGTGCTCATGACCGGGAGTCATCAATTTTCTGGCTTTACCCAGCTCACCATTCAATTTTAATAACTTGCAGGATGTACTGATCAACGATCCCAGGCACCTCCTGTACTCCATAGGGATAACAGCATCTTTCAGATCAAGCTGATCCAAACGCTCTTTGTTAATGTCTTTTCCGATCAATCGACTCATACCAGCCACAGCAAAATCCAGTCCTTTCTGAATTTCAACATCTCGCTGACCGGCTTCATATCGAAGATTCTTGACCTGATTCAGACAGAGCCAGGCTTTTTTCTGAAGCAGGTAAGCTGAATGAAGCACTGAGAGCTTTTTCTTCTGCAGGGCCTTCAGTCCGGCCATGGCTTCCTCATAACACTCATCATTGATCTGTTTATCCAGAGTGTTCAGCGTTTGCCAAAAGTTCGTAGCGGTTAAGACCGGACGAGGAGTCGACACTTTGGCCTCAGCTTTCTTTACATCAGCTTTCTTTACATCAGCTTTCTTTACAGTGACTGTCTCCTTTTGTTCGCCCTCTACAGAGGATTTTGAACGCGCTTCCTGAGGCTCCTTGTCACTTGAAGTATCAGACCCGGACGACCTTCCTGATGACTGCAGTTTTTTCTGCTCTTTTTCTGATTCGCTGGCAAAGGTTTGTTGACACAAATCGACCATGATCCGGCAATAATGCGCCTCGTCAGAATCACTCTGCTCTTTCAACAGTTCAACAGCCTTTTCAAAATAAGCGGCTGCATACTCCCAGACCGAGCTGTCATTACTCACTTTACTCAGCAACAAATCAGCAGCTCGCATATAACCTGCAGCAACACCAAATCGTCCTGCTCGTAAATAATACTTAAGCGCTCTCTGAAAATGTTCTTTGACAGGATTTGCAGAAACACCTCTCAGACTGACGGCATCCCCCATCCAGATCATTGCAACAGGGTTACCCAGTCCAAGAGCCGCTTTATCAATACACGCCACCCCATGAACGCCATTTTGCCCTTCGCTATCAGAATAACAGAGACCCATTAACCAATATCCTTTGGCAGGATCGTGCTTCCTGAGACAGCTTGCTCTGACATATCCGGCGTACCGGTCACGCCTGAAGTCCACTCCTTTCAAGCACCTCAAACAATCTCTGGCCCACATAACAGGCGATGCAGATAAGGCCATCACCATTAACTGATGACGGGATACCGGATCCTGACGCTCCTGTTGAACCAAAGCAGGGATATGTAAGGTTGGGGACGAAGAAGACGTAGTAGTAGAGGAGGAGGAGGAGGAGGAGGAAGAAGAAGAAGAAGAAGAAGATGATGATGATGGCTTCTGGGTCATGACGGCAACGCCTATCAAACTCCAGAACTCTGAAAAGTCTCGTTCAAGGAAAATGCACAAATCTGCAAGCAGATCTTCATCTGCAGAATCGGGTAACAGTATTTCTACCTCTTCATCACTAAATTCAGACAACAATAGTGTTCTGAAAGCCTTTAACACTGAGTCAGTATCCCCGTCATTCAATAGCTTTCGCACACTGCTTTTCCTGACATCAAAAAACTGCCAGAGAGCCTCGACTCGCTCTCGAGAAAAACGGTGATAAAAATTCACCAGAGGCGTCACCCGCCCAGAAGAAAGCATTTTGGCAAGCTCAGACCGGGATGCCAGCCATTGCCTGAATCCCTCTTTAGTCTGACAATGTCTGGGAATCTTCAAAACCTGAATCAGGCACTTATCCACCTTCTCTTTTTCCGCAGTTTGCTCCACCAGTGGCTGAAAAACCTTCCAGGCATGCTTAACCATAAAGGCAGTGTCTTCTGTGTCTTCATATAGATCATGACTGGCCGCTTGAGGAACCCGATTTACTCTGACTTCCTGCTCCAGAAGAGCCAGTGCAGCCTGACCTTTCTCCGGGTCACTGAGGGGAAGATACTCCTCCACCATCCCCAGTTTGATAAGAGCCAGCTCCCAATAGGCTTGATAGTTTCCCTGCCGGATAGACTGCTCCAACTGCACCAGGGCATTACCATAATCCCCTGCCAGGCTGTAATTCATAAAAAGGCTGTAAGTAATATCTGAAACCAGATCTGAATCAACATCCGCGTCTTTCAATGCTTGATACAGCACGTCCTGAGCTTCTTCCAACTGACCGAGAAAGGTCAGTTTCTGTCCGAATTTCAAAAGCAGGGAACAACGCCTGATCCGGGTATTTTCAGGAATGTCCGTTCTTTTCAGACAGTCTCTCTTGGCCGGTTTCTTTTTTCTGCCGCTGGGCCTGCCTTCATTGCTCATTGCATCAGACAGAGCTATTTCTGCCTCAAGCTCCCGCAAAGTACAGTAATGCTTTGTTCGAAGCAGATTCAGAGCTACCGGGTCTTCCTCTGCTACAAACTCGAACCACTCTATATTGGTCAGGGCTTTCGGCTTACCATGAATTCTACGGCTATCGACCGGTTTAGCCTCAGGCAGGGGCTGATGCTCTTCAGATGATCTGGGAATCTTGGGCTTACAGGCTTGAGGGAGCTCTTTTTGCTCTGCCTGTGCTGAAGTATCTGGAGTTTGTCCGGAAACAACAGAAGGCTTGCTGTTATCTCCTGCATCATAGCGATCCATGTTATTTTCTCATCTATTCAACCATCTATTAAGATTAGATGAGCAGCGCACTTTCAGTAGCCGACCTGTCTATTCCCAGTCAGGCTCCTAAACAGGCAGAGTAAACCGGAAACAGGTCCCTTCTCTCAATCGGCTGGTCACCTCTATCTGGCTGCCATGCAACTCCAGAATCCTTTTGACGATGGAAAGCCCCAACCCGATACCTCCGGGCTTGCTTCGATGCTCTGCAGTCAGCGAGGCCTGGTAGAAACGATTGAATATTCTCGGTAGATCCTTTTCATCGATCCCCCTGCCAGTATCCTCAACCGTTACATTGACCCCTTTAGCCGAAGTCGTTAGGCGGATCAGGATAGAACCACTCTCCGGGGTATGGATAATGGCGTTCTTCAGCAGATTATCAAACACCCTCTGAATCATTCCGATATCAGCAAATACCTGGGTTTGACTCTCATTGCATTCGATGGACAGGGAGATACCCCGTTCTTTTAATGTCAGGCGGAAACTCTGGACCGTGTCATACATTAATTCAGCCAGTAAAAAATGTTCGAAGTCTGGCTTCTTGCTGCCTGACTCCAACTTTGAGAGTTCAAACAGATCCGAAATCAATCTGGATAAACGATGACAGCCTTTTTCTGCCAGCCTCAGATATTCGATACGCTGACCAGCTTCCAGACTCTCATCTTTGATAATCAGGGTTTCCAGATAACCCTGCATAGTGGCCAGAGGGGTTCTGAGGTCATGGGAAACATTGGAAACCAGCTCCCTCCGGAGACGGTCTGTGGTCCTGAGTTGCTCCAATTGTGTTTTTATTCGACCGGCCATAGCCTGAAAAACGGCAGATAACCGGACCACCTCATCGGTTGTCTGTCCACCGACCTGAGAAAAAAGATTCTCTGCCCCTAACTCTGACTGGGCAAACTCCGACATATCACAACTGAGTTTGGTCAGTGGCCGACTCAACAATCGGAATATCAGCAAACCCACCAGCGCACTACTGGCAACAATGATGAGTAATGACCAGAACATCTGCTTACTGATATGACTCCAGGCAATACGGTCACTGATGTCGTCATAAAGCCTGCCACCCAGCACCACATAAAAGTATCCCCGCAGACCCCGTGCATCCCGTATTTCTGAAGCTGAAAAAATCTTGTTGATATCGCTGTGTCTGGGATCGTTGGCACGAATGGGATAGCGCTCATCACCGGCAATAAATCTTTTCACAGGCTCAAGATCAACCTGATCTCGAATCAGTTCACCTTCTTCTAAGGTATGGGTCAGGACTTTACCCTGAGGATCCAGCAGATAGACCTCAACCGCCGGATTTATGATCATGGCCTGATGTGCCAGCATTCTGATGGCTCGCTCACTGCCCATGTCACCTTCGATCAGTTCATGCTCGCTGGTCACATACATGGCAATACTTTGATTAAGCTTCTGGGTCAGCTCTTCATAGTAGAGCCTCATGCCCCACTGCCCAATCACCAGAGCAGCCAAACCCACACCGGAAACAATAATCAGCAGCGCCAGTGATAGTTTCCTGTTCAAAGTATTCAGCATGTCCCTGTTCCTGAATGACGCGGTTAAACCACAATTCTTGGAAGGGTTTTTCCCGGATTGTCCTGCAGCTTATAACCTACCCCCCAGCAAGTGATAATATACTCAGGGTGTCGTGGATCCAGCTCAAGCTTGCTGCGCAAACGATTAATATGAGAATTCACAGTGTGCTCATACCCTTCATGGTTATAACCCCACACCTGGTCCAGCAACTCTGTACGGCTGAAAACCCTGCCCGGATGACGCACAAAGTGCATCAGGAGGTTGAATTCTCTGGCCGTTAAGTCAACGGCTCTGCCAGACAGCTTCACCAGACGACGGGCTTCCATGATCTCAAGATCCCTGACCCGGATGATCTCTTCAGAGGTCAGGTGGTTGGTCATCACCGCTACTCTTCGAAAAATGGCCTTAATCCGGGCAATCAGCTCCAGCATACTGAACGGCTTGGGAATATAGTCATCAGCCCCCACTTCCAGCCCGACCACCCGATCCAGTTCTGTCGAACGAGAGGTCAGTAACAAAATAGGGATAACCTGATTCTGTCGCCGCAACTGTCTGCAGATTTCCAGACCACTGGCTCCGGTCAACTGGATATCAAGAATCAGCAGATCCCAATCTCCGGAAACAGCGGCCTGCAGTCCAATATTACCGTTCGTGACATGGGTGACCTGAGCCCCCAGATCACCCAGATGCAGCGAAACCAGATCACCGATTTCCTGCTCATCTTCCACTATCAGGATACGTTTGTTTTCCATGTCTTGATCTAACTCAGGATGGAATTGCTGATTTGTTTGTATCGCAGAAACGGAAAAGTGTGAAGCCTGCACCCGGAAAATTGTGATGGGCACAGACATCCTTTTGAAAAGCGTGACAACTGGATTACATTCCCTTGAAATCCGGCTGTCTTTTTTCCAGAAAAGCAGCCATCCCTTCTTTTTGATCCTCAGTAGCAAACAAAGAATGGAATACCCGGCGTTCATACAGCAACCCTTCATTCAGGGTCAGCTCCAGAGCCTGATCTACCGCCTCCCGGGCCACCATCACCGCTGGCTTGCTGTATTGAGCAATGGCCTCCGCTACTTTGATCGTTTCTTTTATCAGCTCATCGGTACTGAAAAGTCTGGCCACCATTCCTGCCTGCTCAGCCTCCTGAGCGGTGATCATTCGTCCAGTCAAAATCATATCCATAGCTTTGGCTTTCCCAACCAGTCGAGTCAGTCGCTGAGTACCACCAATTCCCGGGATCACACCCAGTTTGATCTCTGGCTGACCAAACTTTGCAGTCTGAGATGCATAGAGGGTGTCGCACATCATGGCCAGCTCACAACCTCCTCCCAGGGCATAGCCTGACACAGCGGCTATTTTCGGAGTACGTAATTGGGCAAAGCGTTCCCAGCCTGCAAAAAAATCTTCCTGAAACATCTCGGCAAAGGATTTTCCCGACATTTCCCGAATGTCGGCACCGGCAGCGAACGCCTTTTCTGAGCCGGTAATCACAAAGCACCCCACTTTCGGATCACGATCCAAAGGTTCCATGATCTCCAGCAGTTCATTCAGTGTTTCTGTATTGAGTGCGTTCAGTGCTTCAGGGCGATTCAACCGGATTAGAACCACTCTATTTTTATGTTCAACAATGATGCTCATGACGGTTTCCTTCTAGATTTATTATTGGTTGGGTGTTGCTCATGAATCCCAGATCGCACCGTAGGCGGGGATGCCCCTCAACTCCATTTCATAAACTACTTTCTGGGTAAGGGGCTGGTTGGCAATACAAATCACCGCCTCAGCTCCCGTTGCCACTACCGCGTCATGGGCCAGTTTCACCAGATCAGGTTTGCCATGGCTGCCAGTATCCCAAATCAGAGCATCAGGCACCGCCTCAAGAATCTCATCCACTAATTCATCACCGTAGGTTTTACGCGGAGTGCGTGTGGACCACACCAGGCTGGCAGGTACTTCTTTTGCCAACAGATGAGGCAAACAAGGACCAATCCCACTGCCGGTTGCAATGTAAACAACCCTCTTGAAGAGCACTTCAATATTGGCGACACCTGCCGTTGGAATACCCTTGACCCAGATATGTTCCGGCTGATCATTAATAAACTGTCCGGTCCAGTCTCCGGCTCGGGAAATTGTCAGGCGAAACCCTTCCTCATCCGGCGATGGAACGTTGGCAAAAGAATGCCATTCCAGCAATGGGTTGCGACTGATGGTCGTAGCCGATCCAGCAAAAGGCGTGACACCATGATCAAAACGAGTCAGAGCAACATGGGGAGAAGGCGAGTTAATATCGATTTTTACCTTTTTCAATCTCAGCCAGGGAAGCATGACACTGAAGGTCATGATACAGAGTCCCCAGAAAGAGGTACTCTGGACCAGTTCGGAAAGGCTGCCGGCAAACATATAACTTTGAACCCAGAAAAGTATAAGAACGGACCAGCCACCAAACCGGTGTACCCACTCAAACTGATTGTGAAACCGGCTTCGAACTGGCGGCATTGCCATGGCAACGATGACAATCAGCAAAGCCATGAGTGCCATGATGACGCCCATAACCCCCTCAGGCACACCAGGCAGCTGATGGCTCTGGTGATAAAACAAACCGCCCAAAAATGCTGCATACCAGAGGGTTCCGGCAAAAGCACTGCCGCTGTGTAAACCACCAAAATGGTAAACCTTGGCCAGCGTCCATCGAATCCAGAGCGGCCAGCTAACGGGAGCCCTGGTCGCTACCCAGAAGAAAAAATTGATGACATACTGCTGTCGAACCAGCACCGCTACGGCGAAATTAGCCAGCACCATATCGGACAGTACCGACAGATTGATACCTTGCTGAGACCACCATCCAGCCTGGGTTAATCCATACCAGAGCATCGCAGCATTAATGGTCAGCACCAGAAAAACCAGACGGTTATAATGCTCGAAATAGCGATGCCTGATGAGTCTTCGGAAAAAGCTATGCCTTGGCTCTTCCGATGCTTGCTCTGCAATTTTTGTGAAAAACATTTTGTTTGACCGTTCTTCATGTTCAATGGACGCACAAAATGTTTTTCTTTCGCTATAGGCATTCGTTTCCATTACGCTACCGCTCCTTCTTTTTCTGCCGGACTCTCTGTCGGATTATCATGGGTCTGAATCATTGCCAGCAGAGTCCGCTTATCTGTTTTTCCTCGTGCAGTAACCGGAAACTCGGGGAGTGCAACCATTGAGGATGGAAGACAGTAGTAGGGCAGTTTGTCTTCCAGGATGTTCAAACACTTTTGAATGTTGGCACTGGCGGGCCTTACAAATGTCACCAGTTCTTTATCGTTCAGCTTTAGCGTGACTGCCTGCTGACATAAACCTGCCGATTCGATAACGCTTGAAATGGCATCCAGCTCCACCCGAAATCCTTTCACTTTGACCTGGTCATCGGTGCGCCCAAAATGCTCCAGCTCACCATCTTCATTCCATCGTGCCAGGTCGCGCGTTCTGAACATCAGGCTGCCATCTGCCATAAAAGGATCCGGTTGATAGCGCTCCCGAGTCAGTTGGGCATTATTGATGTATCCCGCTGATACGCCCTTGCCTCCCGCCCAGATTTCTCCTACTTCACCCATCGCGCAAGGCTGCAACTGCTCATCCAGCACATACACCGTATTGTTGGGTGTGGGCTTACCAATAGTGAGAGCTAAGGAATGGGGACGAAAATGCTGTGCAGTATTAATGATGGTGGTTTCAGTAGGACCACAACTGTTGATAAACCGGCACTTATCGGCCCATTTTTCTGCCAACGGTCTTGGACAGGGCTCACCGGCTACAGCAACACTTTTAACCCGATGACACTGCTCAACATCAACTCGTGCAAGAATACTGGGGGTCGCAATGATGACATCACACTGTCGTGCAGCCTCAGTGAAGTCTTTTTCCCGAATGACCAGAGTACCGCCATGGGACAGACAACCCAGAATTTCCCAGGCTGCCATGTCAAAAGCGATGTTCAGTAACTGCGAAACTTTATCGCCGGGCTGGATACCCAGATTGCCCGGTTCGGTCAAAAGAATATTGCAGACATTACCGTGGGTGACCTGCACACCATTCGGTTTGCCAGTGGTTCCCGAAGTAAAAAGAATAAAACAATTATCAGTGTGGGTAATGGCAGAACGAGGGACTGTCAGGGACCAGGACTGCTGATCGTCCTTCCGGGGATAATCCAGGCTATCAATAGCCAGTACTCTTTGATTCTCTCTGGCAGGAATCTTGTCCATCAGATGCGACAAGGTCAGAATGACATTGATATCTGCCAAATCCATCACATCCGTTAAAGTGGCTGCCGGGGTTATTCTGACATCCTGAGGCACATAGGCGGCTCCTGTCTTCAGAACGCCCATCAGACCCACCAGCATGTCAATAGATCGCTCAAGAAACAATCCAACGTTAGTTCCCCGACCTACTCCCGTAGAGGCCAGTTGAGCAGCCAGCCAACCGGCTTTACGGTTCAGCTCGCCATACGTCATTGTTTCTTGTTTGTGCTGAGCGGCAGTAGCGTTTTCCTGCTTCAGGGCCTGCAGTTCAAACGCCTGATGAATGGCATAATGCGGAATCTGTCTGTCAGGGCCTTTACCAAAAGCCTCGAACATCGCCTGATCTTTAGGATCTAACCCTCCCAATGCCTGTCGGTTGAACCCCTTGTTTTGAGCAACGTCTTCCAGGGACTGATTTAGTGATAGTGAGGTCACCAGGCTGTTGTGGCTTTCCATCCTCATTGTTTTTGTCTCCAGTCAAATGAAATGATTGTGAAAAGTGGGAAGCCTGTCCTTGTCAGATCAAGGCCATTTCGGCCTGAAATCCAGGAAGAGCGGGCAGCACATTTCACTTGCATTACGGGTGACTGAGAACATCACAAGAATTTCTCACAGAATTATCACGGGCTTCTCACAAATCATTAAAATCCACTCCTGATACTCCTTTCAGTTCGAAATCAATACTGCTAATTCCTTCCATATGACAACTACACAACACACTTGAAATCATTAATTTTCTCTATGATCCAGATAGAGAAAACCAACTGCCTCCTTAGTGCCCCAACTGATTCAATACACAAAGCCTTAGTCGTAACTGACTGAATCGAGTCAGCCAGTTTTAAAAATCCCCACTTAAAACGATGGGAAAAACAAATCCCCTGAAAGCAGTTCCGCCGTTAAAAGTGCTTGCACGGGGCCAGGAGATAAAAACGATGAGACTTATTGTCCGTTGCACAATACTGGCTCTTGCCATATCCACCACCCTTCAGGCCGAACCTCTGACCAGAGATAACGGGGCTGTGGTAGGTGACAACCAGAACTCATACACTGCCGGCGAGAACGGGGCTGTTTTGCTTCAGGATGTTCAGCTGATTCAGAAACTCCAGCGTTTTGCCCGGGAGAGAATTCCTGAGCGAGTGGTTCACGCCCGTGGAACCGGCGTTTATGGAGAATTCAAAGCCAATCGTGACATTTCCGATTTAACCCGGGCAGCTGTTTTTAAAAAGGGTGAAGTGACTCCGGTATTTGTTCGTTTTTCCACCGTCATACACAGCAAAGGATCACCGGAAACTCTGCGTGACCCAAGAGGGTTTGCCACTAAATTTTATACCCGAGAAGGCAACTGGGATCTGGTTGGTAACAACCTGCCGGTATTCTTTATTCGCGATGCCATCAAATTCCCGGATATGGTTCACTCGCTGAAACCTTCTCCGATTACTAATCAGCAGGACCCCAATCGATTCTTCGATTTCTTCAGTCATGTTCCTGAATCGACTCATATGCTGACCTGGGTCTATTCCGACTTTGGCACACCGGCCAACTTGCGTCAGATGGACGGTTTTGGCGTGCATGCCTACAAATTCGTAGACAACGGTGGTGATGTTTCCTACGTGAAGTTTCACTGGAAAAGCCGCCAGGGCATTAAGAACCTGACCGCTGAAGACGCTGCAGAAGTACAGAGCAAGGACTTCAGTCATGCAACTCGTGACATGTATGAAGCCATTGCCAACAGTGATTACCCAAAATGGGATCTCTTCATCAAAGTACTCAAACCGTCGCAGCTGGATGACTTTGACTACAACCCACTGGATGCCACCAAAGTGTGGGCCGACATCAAAGAAACCAAAGTGGGCACTATGACGCTGAACCGGACTCCGGATAACTTCTTCCAGGAGACAGAACAGGCTGCTTTTGCACCAGCCAACATAGTGCCAGGCATCGAACCTTCTGAAGATCGCCTGTTACAGGGCAGGGTCTTTTCCTATGCAGACACCCAGATGTACCGTCTTGGCGCTAACCATCAACAGATTCCCGTTAATCGTCCAAGAGTGGCGGTGAACAACTGGAATCAGGACGGTGCAGGCAACCAGGGGAATCAGAAGTCGGATGTCAACTATCAACCCAGCCGTCTGGATCCCAGAAAAGAAGAAGCTAAAGGGCGCTACAGCTCTCTGCCGATTGAAGGAGAATACCTGCAACGGGCTATCAGCAAACAGTTGCCGTTTGCCCAGGCTGGCGATCTCTATCGCAGCTTCAACAAACAGGAGCGCAAAAACCTGGTGAGCAACCTGGCTGGAGATCTTGGCAAGGTCACCAATGAGGAAGTGAAGTACGTAATGCTCAGCCACTTTTACCGGGCTGACAAAGAGTTTGGTGAGCAACTGGCTAAAGCGATTGGCGGCAATATGAAAACCGTCAAGAACATGTCCAGGTAACTTCGATGATACACAGTGGTGCACCTAGTGTGTGCCACTGTCGTTAAAAAACAGGTGACTCTATGCGTTACGCTATCTTGTTTTCATGGTTTATAGGACTCGCTGCTTTCGATCAACAGGTACAGGCTAGCGCTTCAGAATATCCAGAGCAAACCACACCAGCTACTTCTGAAAGTCTCGATCAAAGCCAGGCAGCACAACAGTTGATGGATTTTTTCTTTGCGGCAGCACGTACTAACGATACAGAAGTAATCAGTACCTTTTTGGAAGCCGGTTTCCCGGTAAACGTCTTGAATCACAAGGGCTATTCGGCTTTGATGGTGGCTACTTATAACGGACAGCCAGACGTTTTCAATCTACTTCTGTCAGAAGGAGCCGACCCCTGCCTTCAGGACAACAGAGGGAACACGGCATTAATGGCAGCCATCTTTCGGGGGGAGTTGAAAATGGCCTACCGACTGATGAAAAGTGAGTGCGACACTCAGCAACAGAATAATGCCGGACAAACAGCGGAAGAATTTGCCCGTGTTTTTGGCCAGGAAAAAATTCTGGAGAAGATACTGACCGATAAAAAGCCACTGTGATTTTAATACAGTGGCTTTACAACAAAAAAAATCAAACCATCAACAAAACACGATCTACCAGTTTGTCGATTCCTTCTGCCGCTTCACTGATACTTTTCGCAGTCATATAGGCTGGAGTTGTGACCAGCTTGTGAGTGTCGTCCACCACGATATCATCCACAGCACACTCTACATGCTTAACTCCGGTCTGCTCCAGTGCAGCGGCAGTTTCAGCGTCATTACCAATGGTGGCCAACACACCCTCACCAAAAATACGACCCGCGATGGCAGGGGCAATACACATCAACCCGACGGGTTTGCCTGCTTCTGCGAAAGCCTTCGCTGCAGAGCTGACGCCAATCTGAACCCTGAGTTCACTGCCACTGAAGGCGAAGTCCGATAAATTTTTTGCAGCCCCAAAACCACCGGGCACAATCAGGGCATCAAAGTCTTCCGCCTTCAGCTCCCGAACCGGCCTGATCTCACCCCGGGCAATTCTGGCTGCTTCTACCAGAACATTCCGACTTTCTTCCATTTCTTCACCGGTCACATGGTTAATGACATGATGCTGGGCAATATCAGGAGCAAAGCACTGGTAGCTGGCTCCACGGCGATCAAGGCTGAGAAGGGTTAAAACAGCCTCATGGATTTCGCTGCCGTCGAATACACCCGAACCGGAAAGAATGACAGCCACTTTTTTACTCATAAAACAGTCTCCATTTCATACCGTCACGATGGAGATGCCGGACCATAGATTCTTATTTTTTAAAGTGAAAAGGCCCACCAAAAACATCCCATCCTGCGTAAAAGAACCCGGTTTGCATAAGAGAGGAACAACTACCGGATTCCAAGAACTAATAAGGACTCCAACAGATTACTTCGACTCCCCCTTTGGAGTCGAGCTAGACTGAAGCAAAAATGCTAAGAGGCTGCTTGGGAAGTAGGGGGCGAGGTAAAAATCCAGTAGAACTGAGACACAGCCATGAGCGTTCTAGACAGCTTCGATCAATTCGTGCGAATAGTTGACCTATTTAATCGAATTGATCGGAAAATATGGCCGTTCTTTCTGGATTTTTAACCGATCCATTACTTCCCAAGCAGTCTCTCAAATGGAGTCCTAATTCTGTTGAAAAAGCTTTTGGTTCTAAGGCTTCTGACACTGTCCATCATGATGTTTGCCACGGGTCTGATTACCGGGTGGTGGTGGCATGAGCTTTTGGCTGTGCGCGGTGAAAAGCCTTCTTCAGAAGGACTCGACTATCAGGAGTGGCTGCCTCTTCAGGATTTCAGTAACACCCTTGATCTGCCTGCTATACCTCAGGAAATCATCGACTTTGAGCAGGCACTGGAACAGCATAAATACGATGATGCTCTGATCATCTATCAACGACATGAGCGACAGGACTCCGATCTCAGCCAGCGCCTGAAAACCGTATTCTTGCAGAAAATGGATGAGTGGTCTGAGCACCGGGAAGACAGCATTGATGCATTGGAACGCTTTACCCAACACTACTATCAAGACACGGTTCTATTGCAAAAGCTGGCGCAACTGTACACAGAACAAGAGGCGTTGGAAAAGGCGATTGAAAAGGCGATTGAAGTATTGATCAGTGCTCGCTCCTTTACCTTACAGCCTGATGATTTGGAGAGCACAGCAACAAAGATCCACAAACTAAGCCGTCTTCTCTATAACAACAAACAAAAAAACCAGCAGCTGCCCGACACTCTGCCCCTGTTTCATAAGCTGGCGGCCCTAGAACCAGAGTACGCTTTTTATCGGTTTGCGCTGGCTCAGGGATACATAGTGTTAGATGAGCATGACAGCGCTATTCGGGAGTTGGAGTTACTGCAAACCGATGAAGAGTTTGGACGACTTGCATCCCGCCAGCTGTCAGACTTGCTCCCCCCAATTCCGGAAGAACCTGAGGAGACGCCTTCTTCAGCGATTCCTCTTTTTAACGAAGGTCATCACTATATAGCTGCAGCCCAGACTCAGGACAACAGCCAGTCGCGGCTGTTAATCGATACCGGTGCCAGCCTGACCACCTTGCCCAACACACTTCTGAAAGAGCTCAAACGCCGGAAGATGGCCCACCGGGTTGGCCATACGGAATTAAAAACCGCCAGTGGAATAGCTTTTGCACCTCTCTACCAGGTGAAAGAGCTGCATCTGGGACAATACATTCTCAAGAATCTGGAAGTGGCAGGATTGGATCTGGGGTATCCCTTTGCGGAAGGTCTGTTGGGGATGAATGCACTGGGTCAGTTCCACTTTCAGATCGATCAGGATCGCAACTACCTGATTCTGTCCCCCCGGCAAAACTAGCGGGACAACTTCAGTTTTTTCACGGCTTCGTACAGAACAAAGTCGGACTTAACGCTCCGAGGCAAAGTGTTACCTTTAAGTGTTACCTTTAAGTGTTACGTATTAGTACTTATTTGCTCCCAAGGTAACAATATTCCGTAACCCCTCCTCCCAAAAAAACAGAGCAACAAAGAAAATAACTTTAAAATCAATACGTTAAAAAAGTTGGCACAACCTATGCCATATACTGACAAAACAATAACAATAAGCACAAATAATAAAAATAAGAAGCTTCGCCCAAATAACAATAATAATAAGGGCAACAGTAAGTTGATTGTTTTGCGGTATGCCCCTGGGCCTGCCCTGAAAAGGTAGCCAGCAAAATCATCCACTTACAAACTCCGGCGATACAATAAAAATAATAATTATTCGCCAACCAAGGGGGAATTGACTTCCCCCTGTCTTCTTTTCTCTCTGACACCTGCCCAGATGCTCACTTTGTTCCCTTACCACCATAAACCAGTGTCATCATCCCCTACGGGAATGCTATGATGTACGCCAGACTGGAGCAGTACATCTGATCCACCACGACGGTTTTACTGACTAACCAACAAAGACTTCATGCAAAACTCATCATGACAGGCATCATTATTACAGTATTAGTGGTGCTGGCCATATTGCTTGCTGCTTACTTCTGGCTTAAACATTCTCCAGAAACAGATCCCGCACCTTCTGAGCCGCAGCTTCCTGAACCTGATTCCATTCGGGAGTCTGATTATTCCATTTCTGAAGATCAGATCCGCCTTCCCCGTGAAAGCCACCCTATCTCGCGCAGAGGAATCAGTGAAAATGCCTTGAAGGTACTTCACCGGCTGAACAGTAATGGCTACGAAGGCTACCTGGTAGGGGGCTGTATCAGAGACCTGTACCTGGATCTTCACCCCAAGGATTTTGACGTGGCTACCAATGCCACTCCAGAGCAGGTTCGCAGACTGTTTCGTAACTCCCGGATCATTGGCCGAAGGTTCAAGCTGGTTCATATTCTGTTTGGCCGCGAAGTCATCGAAGTCGCTACGTTCAGGGCCAGCCATGATGCAGAAGCCGAGAATGACAACCACAGCAAGGATAAGTCTCATCATTCCGACTCCGGACGGATTCTGAGAGACAATGTCTACGGCTCCATGAAAGACGACGCTATTCGTCGTGACTTTACCGTCAATGCTCTCTACTACGATGTGCGGGACTACTCGGTCATCGACTATTGCGGCGGTGTTCAGGACCTTGAAAATCGCACCCTGAGACTCATTGGAGACCCGGTCAAAAGGTACCATGAAGATCCGGTCAGAATGATGCGAGCCCTGCGCTTTGTCGCCAAGCTTGATTTTGATATGGATCCCGCTACAGCTGAGCCCATCTTTGATCTGGCTCACCTGTTAAGTGATATTCCTTCAGCCCGCTTATTTGATGAAGTCCTTAAATTGCTGCAATCCGGCAATGGTGTAAAAACATTCCAACTCATGCGTGAGTACAGTCTGCTCCAATATCTGTTTCCAGCGACTCATCACAGTCTGGAAGACCAGGATAAATGCACAGAAGCACTCATTATCAAGGCTCTGGAAAGTACCGACTCCAGAATAGCCCGTGGTAAACCGGTAACACCGGCATTCCTCTTCGCCGCCTTCCTCTGGGCCCCTCTGCAAAGGCTGTCCAGAGATCTGCGCGAACAAGGGGTTCCTCCAGCACCGGCATTGCAACAGGCAGCCATGACTGTTCTGGATAATCAGTGCACTCACACAGCAGTGCCCAAGCGTTTTACCATGGTCGTCAGAGACATCTGGGAGATGCAATATCGTTTGGAGCGCCGGCAGCCTAAGTCCATTGAATCGTTAATGGAGCACCCCAAATTCCGAGCGGCTTATGACTTTCTGGTTCTCAGGGAAGCTGCCGGAGAAGATTTGAACGATTCAGGCCAGTGGTGGACCGACATTCAGGACTCCGCTGACCAAGACAGGAACAGCATGATTCGCGACCTTCGCTCACGCCCTGGTGGCGGCAAAGGGGGTCAAAAACGCAGAAGACGCAGGCCACGAAAGCGCCCTCCTGTAATGAATAAACCGCAATAGACGTTGTGTGCAAAAAGGCAGTGGTTACCCTGCGAATCACTGCCTGACCGATCAGCTCAGTTAAAACCATGCTCCAATCAGTTTTGCTATGTTTACTGCCTGACCTTTGTCCGGGAGTCATAAACAGTAATGCTGTGTCAGAAAAGATCAGCCATATTCAAAAGCATAAACCGTTCCCTGATAGCGATAATAATGGCTACGATCAGTTCCTGGCTTCAGGCAGTTTCTGTTCCGACGAAAGAGGATTGCCTGCGCGAAATGGATTACTGGAGTGACTTCATTGCCCTGATTGTTGCCAGCCATCAAGCTTCAGGAACAGCTTTTATCCACAACCAGTTCTGGCCTGCCGTCTGGCCAGATGATTGTCTGAATACACCCCCTAGCCAGACATTTAAACTCTATTTTCGCCCCAAGACGAATGGTGAGCAGTTTTCAGCTGAGCATTACGGTAGGCTGCCAGCCAGCAGGAATCTTGTGATCCGGGACTATTTTTTTCCTTCTCTGATTTTTTATATGCACGATCGTCCAACCCAAATGCTAAGGCTGTACTGCTATGCCTTTGAGAAGCATGACAACATTTACTATATGGCCAACCGTCTGGAGTTCACCCTTAATTCCATCAATAACGCAATGGCTCTTCCCTGCTCTGCAGGTTCTATCCTATGGTTTAACCAATAATCTGAAAGCTTATGACGCTGTCTTCAACCCTGAAGTACGGTGTGAGAAAATACTGATTGGTTGATTGAGCCCCGAAGGGCCATGAGTCATTTTTAAACCATTGGATCTGAAGTATGACCACCGCCTATATTGCCCTGGGCAGCAATCTGGAAAACCCCGGCCTGCAACTGCAAAGAGCAGTGGACGACATCGATTCTCTGCCTGAAATTGAGGTTTCAGGCTGTTCGAAACTCTATATCAGCGAACCGGTAGGCCCTGAAGGCCAGCCAGATTATTGCAATGCTGCCGTTCGGGTTGAAACCACACTCACACCACTGGCCTTGCTCGATGCCATGCAATCTATTGAAAATGACCATGGCAGAGTCAGAACTGTTCGCTGGGGGCCAAGAACTCTAGACCTGGATATGATTCTTTTTGGCAATGAGGTCATTGAGTCTGAACGCCTGACAGTGCCGCACTATCAGATGCATGTAAGAAACTTTGTGCTCTGTCCACTTCTGGATATTCAACCGGACCTGACACTCCCCAGCAGAAAACCGGTAGAAGAATTACTGAAAGAAATGGGTACATCCGGTCTTGAGGTCATGGCAGAAAAGTACCCCTGGCTCTGATCCAGGAACTGACAGTTATCAAAGCATTGCGTATAATCCGCCCCTGACAAAGACAGGGATCAACCGGACAGTATCGGTTCTTCCCTTTCCTGATGGCTTTTTTGCTTAACGCTTAAAGCCTACTCCCAAAGCGACTGGCTTAAGGTCCTGATAGATGGCTAAAGTAACCCTTAAAACCCTCGCCGATATGAAGCAGTCAGGCGAAAAATTCACCAGTCTGACAGCTTATGACGCGACGCTCGCTCATCTGGTCAGCACGCAAGGGGTTGAAGTCATCCTGGTAGGGGATTCCCTGGGTAATGTCATACAGGGTAAAAGCAGTACAGTTCCCGTCACCGTTGATGACATGTGCTATCACACACGTTGTGTTGCCCAGTCAGCCCACGACTCCATGATCATGGTTGACCTTCCTTTTGCTTCCTACGCCACTGAAGAGCAGGCTCTGATGAGTGCGGCCAAAATCATGCAGGCTGGTGCCGAAGTGGTAAAACTGGAAGGTGAAGGCTGGCTGCCACCCATCGTGACCCGTCTCAAGCAACAGGGCATTCCCGTCTGCATACATATGGGGCTGACCCCACAGTTTGTGAATGTCTTTGGTGGCTATAAGGTTCAGGGGCGGGAAGAAGAAAGAGCCAACAGCATGATCCAGGCAGCCATTGACCTGCAGGCTGCAGGTGCAGCCATGCTGCTACTGGAATGCGTACCCAGTGATCTGGCACGGGAAATCACCAAAGCGGTCGAGATTCCTGTGATTGGTATTGGTGCCGGAGACGCAACCGATGGCCAGGTACTGGTCATACATGACATGCTTGATCTGACTCCGGGCCGCAAACCCAAGTTTGTCAAAAACTACATGAAAGACAGCAGCTCTCCACAGGAAGCCGTTGCTCATTACGTTGCAGAAGTTAAAGACGGGACCTTCCCGGGTCAGCAACACAGCTTCGAATGAGCCCATCTTCAGCCAGACTGTTCAACGGTCTGGCTGAGCACAATGCTCCATTCACTTTTCGAATAGCCAAGAGCCGGATAACTATCGGCTTTTCAAAATCACTGACAGTCTAGTCATTCACTATGAAAACAGTTCATACCATCGCTGAAATCCGGGACGCTGTAGCGGCCTGCAAGGCTGAAGGCAAAACCGTTGGTTTTGTACCGACCATGGGTAACCTCCACGGCGGTCATCTGACTCTGGTTGAAAAAGCTCAAGAGCTCTGCGATGTCGTAGTTGTCAGCATTTACGTTAACCCACTACAGTTTGGGCCTAACGAAGACTACGACTCTTACCCCCGCACCATGGAACAGGATCAACAGCTATTGAACGAGCAGGGTGTCAATCTGCTCTACACGGCCCAAACGACAGAGATATATCCTGAAGGCAGTGAGCAACACACTCACGTGAGTGTAGAAGTCCTCGATGGCATGCACTGCGGCAAAAGTCGTCCAGGCTTTTTCACCGGTATAGCCACTGTCGTGACCAAACTGTTTAATATTGTTCGTCCTGATGTCGCGGTATTTGGAGAGAAAGACTTCCAACAGCTGGCGATCATTCGCAAGATGGCCAGAGACATGTGCATGCCTGTTGAGATTGTCGGCGCTCCCATTGCCCGGGAAAAAACCGGTCTGGCCATGAGCTCCCGTAACGGCTACCTGACTCAGGAAGAACGTGAGGAAATTGCTCCTACGCTTTATCGCTGCCTGCAATCATCCCGTGAAGCTATCCTGGCCGGTGAGCGCGATTTTGATCTTCTGCGTCGCGATGCCTTTGCCAAAATGGCCCAGGCTGGCTTTAAGCCAGACTACTTCAATATCAGCAGTACCAACACCCTTCTGCCAGCTAGCCCCGAAGATCAGCAACTGGTGATTCTGGCAGCGGGTTACCTGGGTAAAGCCCGGCTGATTGATAACATTACGGTCGACCTATAAGTATTCAATCTGTTGTATTCGCTTAGGCCGGATACATAGTGGCCCGAATACTGCAGGCAAACTTATCCAGAGCCTGCAGTATTCACTCCTGACCTGACGCACATAAAAAGGCAGAAGCCATACCGGCTTATTGACCTGTTTTCCTCTCACCCTCCAGAGGTTGAATTGCATCATGACCCCTCTTAAACATCTTTCCACATCTTCATCATTGGAAACTCTGCAACAAAAGATGGCAGGTACACACCTGCGAGAACTGTTTGCCGGTGACCAGGATCGGTATGAGCGTTATAGCCTTGAAGTAGCAGGTTTGTTCCTGGATTACTCCAAGAACCTGATTAACGACGACGTCATGTCTTCTTTGATGAAAATGGCTGAAGAAGCCGGGTTGCCGGAAGCCATTCAGGCCATGTTTCAGGGCGAGAAAATCAATTACACCGAGAAGCGTGCTGTCCTGCACACCGCTCTGCGTAACTTTGGCACTGACCCGATCATGGTTGATGGCGAAGATGTCATGCCCAAGATTCGTGATACTCACGAGCGCATGAAACGCATTACTGATGCCGTGCATTCCGGCGAATGGAAAGGTTTCACCGGCCAGTCCATCAAGCATATTGTCAACATTGGTATTGGTGGCTCCTACCTGGGCCTGAAGACGGCCATCAATGCACTGACGCCTTATCATGTTGAAGGGCTGGAACATCACTATGTAGCCAATATCGACCCTAACGAAATTTCCGAAGTGTTCCGCAAGATCGATCCTCAAACCACCCTGTTTATCGTTGCCTCCAAATCTTTTGGCACACTCGAAACGCTGCAGAATGCCCAGGCTGCCCGAGCCTGGATGTTGGAAAAAGGCTGCGCCGAATCCGATATCCGCAAACATTTCGTTGCCATCTCCACCAACCTCAAGGCTATTGATGAGTTCGGCATCGCCCAGGAAAATACTCTGCCACTCTGGGACTGGGTGGGTGGTCGTTATTCTCTGTGGTCCACTATTGGTCTGATGATCAGCCTGGTGGCTGGCTTTGAGAACTTTCAGAAGCTGCTAAAAGGTGCCTGGGAGATGGATAAACACTTTGCCCAGGCGCCACTGGAAAAAAATATGCCTGTGATTCTGGGCATGCTGGGAGTCTGGTACCAGAATTACTTTGGTTCCGAGTCCCACGCAGTAATTTCCTACGATTACTTCCTGCGCGACTTCCCGGGTCACCTGCAACAGATGGACATGGAAAGTAACGGCAAGCAGACCCGTCAGGATGGCAGCAGAGTGGATTACCAGACAGGTGCCGTTATCTGGGGTGGTACTGGCACCAATGATCAACACGCTTACCACCAGCTGCTGCATCAAGGTACACGACTGGTTCCTGTCGACTTTATTGCTCCAGCCACCAGCCATAATCCTCTGGGTGAACAACACCCGTGGCTGTTTGCCAACGCTCTGGCCCAGAGTCAGGCCATGATGCAGGGTAAAAATCAGGATGAAGTACGTGATGAGCTGACCGCAGCAGGTATGAACAGTGACGACATTGACGCTCTGGCCCCACACAAGGTGATTCCTGGTAACCGTCCAAACAATATGATTGTGCCTGAGAAGATCACACCTGAAGTGGTCGGTGCTCTGGTGGCGCTCTATGAACAGAAAGTCTTTGTTCAGGGAACCCTGTGGCAGATCAACTCTTTTGATCAGTGGGGTGTAGAACTGGGCAAGGTCCTGGGCAATCAGGTTTATGACCGTCTGAAAGAGAGTGGCGCCACGTCCGATCAGGACAGCTCCACTAATGGACTGGTCAATCGCTTCAAGCGGTTAAATGTCTGATTTCATTTGATAAAAAAACGGCATCTGTTTAACAGATGCCGGTTAGCCCTAGAGACTGTCTTTTACTGTTGCTTTGGCAACAAGTAGGCAGCCATAGCCTGGATCTTTTCATCCAGAACCTTCTCATCGTCTTCTGGCAGATGATCTCTGAACAGCTGGACGATTTCCAAAAGCCCGCCCTGAAGGACTTTATTTTGTTCCGTCAGAGTACGGTTCTCTAACATCACTTGTGGCATATCCTTCACCAGACGATACTTGAGATCCTCAAGCTCACTTCTCATATGCTTTTGGCTTGTCTCAAGGTCAGCATTTCTGGCGCTGGCTTTTTCACCGAACTCTCTTTCTTCTTTCAGTTCCGATGCATGATCAAGCTTAAGCTGAGCGATCTGTCCATTCAGCTTTCTGACTTCCTCACGCAACTTCTTCTCTTCCAGAATTTGATCCGTTTCGGCTTTTAACAGCTTTGAGTTTTGAGCTTTAACTTCTGAGAGCTCTTCTTTGACGTCACCGACTTCCCAGGAAGCCTTGTTAGCTCTCCGCTTCTCTTGATCAAAAGAATGCCTGGAAATTCTCAATTCTTCTTTGAGGTCGGCAATTTGTTGATCCAACTCTTCCTTCTGTCGCTTCATGTCCTGGAATTCAAAGCGAGAAACACCACGATCACCATGGACCTGAAGACTGGACAAACTGCTCTCATAGACAGTGCCCAAAGGTTGATGAACCAGAGAAGGCGGTTGATGCAGAGAGGCACCAAGACTCACGTAGGGGTTACCGTCATCGTATTCAACGCCCGTCTCCTGGAAATTAAATCCTGAGCCCAGTGTGCCCGCCTGACCTGGATTTTTAGTCTGCTCTCTAAGCTTCTCGAGCTCTGCCATAGCTTCAGCAAATTCGGCTTTCAGTTTTACAACCTGGCTGTTTGCGGAGTTATAATCCAACTGAAGTCCCAAGGTTTTACCTTCCTCTTCATGAAGCTTATCCCTGGACGTTTCCAGCTCTTGCTTCAGTCCTTCCAGCTGAGCCTTTAAATCTCTCTCCAGAGTGGACATTTGCATTTGCTTTTCTTCCAGCGATCTGCGGCTCAAGCGCACCTGTTCTTCCAGACTATCGGTTGTTTTAGCTTTCTCTCTCAGAGATTCCACCTCAGACCTGAGAGTAACCATCTCTTTTTCAAGCTCCAGCTTGGCGGCCATTTGCTGCTTATGTTCAGTGTTCAGTGCATTGAATTGCTTTCTAAGAGAGGTCGTTTCTTCTCTTAACGTTGTCGCCTCTTTCTCAATGACGGTACAACCAGACTTCGCCTTGGCAGCTTCATTCACAGCCCGCTTCTCGGCTTCCTCTGCACTGGTTAATTTTGCCTTGGTACTCACCAGTTGCTTTGTCAACTCACTGATGCGCTCTTCAGACTGCCCGTAGGATTTCTTGAACTTCGCTTCTGAAGACAAAAGCTCCTCTTGAGCCAGCTTCAGGAGACGTTTCGATTCAGCTAAATCAACCTTGAGTGCTTCAATGGTCTGCTGGTTAGTAGACTGCCCCGATTTAGCAGAATTCTGAACGTGCTTCAGACGGGTAGTGGCTTCTTGCAGAGATTTTGACAAATTATCCACC
Source organism: Endozoicomonas sp. (assembly GCF_051008435.1). Classification (GTDB taxonomy): domain Bacteria; phylum Pseudomonadota; class Gammaproteobacteria; order Pseudomonadales; family Endozoicomonadaceae; genus Endozoicomonas_A. Next base: position 27,753 of record NZ_JBPCXO010000209.1, read on the forward strand.
TGCGTGGACTTTTGTCTTAGTTCAGCCGCAACTCGATCACGCTCCTGGCTGAGCTTATCCAGTTGTTGACTGACGCTTTGTACCTTCCCTTCCAAAGAAGCCCTGGCTGTATTCCACTTCTGAGATTCCATGATCCAGCCTCGCACTTCGTCTTCTTTCTGACGAAGTTCTTCTTGCAGTGTTTTTTCAGCTTTTACTTTTATCTGCAATTCAGACTTGGTCTGATGCAATTCTCTATTGACCGCAGCAAGCCCCTCTTTGTTAGCTTTTAGTTCAGAAGCCTTTAATCTGAGTGTTTTAAGTTCAGCTTCCTGTCTAAGGCTCAGATCCTCCAGTTTCAACACCTTTCCATTGGAGACCTCAAGCTGTGAACTGACTTCACTTAACTGTTTTTCGAGCTTTGTCTTTTGGGTCTGCAATTGAGACAAGTTCTTTTTGGCTTCCCTTGCTTCACGCTCCAGCCTTTGACTGGTCGTGAAATATTCGGTGGCCTTGCGCCTCTCTCTGTCTATTTCAACTTTCAGTGAATCAAGCTCACTGGCCAGTTTGACATAATGAGCTCTTTCTTTTTCGTACTCGGCTTTCCTTTCACTCAGTTCCTTCTGAAGCTGAATGTTGGCCAGACTGGCCCTGAATTTTTCATCTTTGACCTTGGTGGCAAATTCTCCTCTAAGCTGACGAACATCAGAGTCTGATGCGAGCTTTTCTGCCTCCAGCTGTTCATAGCGTTTTCTCTCGTCGTTCAATCGAGTTTCAAGTTGTTTAATCTGGCTTTGCAGACGAAGCAATCCTCTTTCAGATTTGGCCTTCTCTTCTTGCATCAAAAAGGCACTGGAAGAGTGGCTTTTCAAGTGTTTTTCAATGGCCGCTACTTTAGATTTTGCTTCTTCTCTCTCACCGACAATCTTCTTAAGATCCCTGGCCTGAGCATTTAACTGAGACTGCATAAGTTCATTTCTCTTCTGCAGTTCAGCAAACTTCTCTAAATGCTCTACAGCAGATGCGAAGTTGGCTTCAGCACTTTGCAGCTTTCTTTGTAAACCCCGGTTGATCTTGCCTAGCTCTGAGAACTGACCTTCAAGATCCCTTTTCTCTCGAAGCTCCCTCGTTACCTGATTTAACTTAAAGTCCAGATCTTCAACACGTCTGGTTTCTTTAGCTTTCTCTTCCTGGGCCTTTCGAGCAACGTCCTGAAACAGCACTACACGATCCCGGGTTTCTCTTAGATCGGTTTCCAGCTGCACAGCCAGATGATCAACACGCCCCAGTCTGTCCTGCTCAGTCAGAGCCTGAAACATTTGCTTCTCACTGAGTTCTACCTGTTGAGTAAGCTCTTGTATCTTTTTATCCAACTCCAGAACTTCGTGATCTTTGGCTTCAAGCATTCTGCTCTTCTGACGCAACTCACTCTCAAGTGAGCGTACGTGTCCTATCAAAGCTTGTGAGAAGTTCGCTCTTGAAGGGTTTTGGTCATATTCCTGATAACGACCCTGATCTCTTTGCTGGATGTCAGTGAGGAAGGTATTTTTTAGTTTCTCGAACTCATCCAGGAGTTCATTCGCCATGACCCCTAATTCTTCTTGATCTTTTTGCTGGTTTTCTACGGCTTTGTCATAGAAAGGAATATCATTATCCAAAGAAGTTTTAGTCTGCTGGGCAATATCGAGAACCGCACAGAGCTGACTATGGATCTGGCAAAGACGGCGGTAATCTCTCTGGATTTTCCCGTCCATTTTCTCCAGCTCAGCCAGCACTTCAGACTGATCCGCCTCGGACAGTTTTTGTGAATCTGTGGATGTGGACCAAAGGCTACCCAACCAGGATGAGGAAGCTTCGACAGAACGGGACTCAAGTTCTTTACCGCCATTCAAATAAGGGCACTGCTCAGGAGACTCTGGCAACTTTGGCAGGGTCATGCCTGCAAGCGTCATGCTTAAAGCCCCTTTAAGAGCACGACATCTATTCAATGAATATTCAGCTGCGCGACTCGGATGATCGCTAAGCATCTCACGTGTCATCTGAACTTTTTCTTTCACTAAAAGTTCAGGAGTGAACGAAGGTTTCATTGAGCCTAGTGGACTGGCCATAGTAATACTCCCTTTACTAAATTGATAAATTCATAAATTCATAAATTCATAAACATTTTGACTATGCCCGGTATGGCTTGTTCCCCTGCAAGGCCCTGAATGACTGCCCTGTCAGCAATACTGACTGAATTTGTCCACCAAAAGCGGAACTCTGCTACTCTCGCCTTAGACTTATGGCTAATACCCTGTAAGATTCACTCCCTAAAAAAAAATCCTGAGCCTGGGAGCTACAGGCACCTAACGATTGATGAGAGCAGCAGTAACATGATTGACAAGTCTATTCCCCTCACTGATATTCATCGTCACCTGGACGGTAACATCCGCCCTCAGACAATTCTGGAGCTGGGCCAGCAGCATAATTTAGAGCTGCCGGCCAGTAATCTGGAAGAGCTGATTCCCCATGTCCGTGTTATGAGTAACGAGCCGAGTCTGGTGAGTTTTCTGGCCAAGCTGGACTGGGGTGTAAAAGTTCTGGCGGATTACGATGCCTGCCGTCGTATCGCTTATGAGAATGTAGAAGACGCTCTGAATGCTCAAATCGATTACACCGAGCTGCGCTTCAGCCCCTACTACATGGCGATGACTCACAACCTTGACCCTCAGGGTGTAGTAGAAGCAGTAGTGGACGGTGTACAGGCAGGTAGCCGTGACTTTGGCGTCAAAGCCAATCTGATCGGTATCATGAGCCGTACTTTTGGTCAGGAAGCCTGCCAGCAAGAACTGGATGCGTGCCTCGCCTTTAAAGACAAACTGGTCGCTATTGATCTGGCAGGTGATGAATTTGGCAAGCCGGGCGAATTGTTTGTTGGGCACTTCAAGCAGGTTCGTGATGCTGGCCTGAATGTGACTGTTCATGCTGGAGAAGCCGTTGGTGCTGAAAGCGTGTGGCAGGCTATTCGTGATCTGGGTGCAACCCGAATTGGCCATGGTGTCAGAGCCATTGAAGACCCAGCGCTGATGGATTATCTGGCTGAACACCGTATTGGTATTGAGTCCTGCCTGACTTCAAACATCCAGACCAGTACCTTCCCAAGCATTGAGAAGCACCCGCTCAAGAAATTCCTGAAGCACGGTGTGCTGGCCACAATCAATACTGATGACCCCGCTGTAGAAGGTATTGAACTGCCCTATGAATATGAAGTGGCGGCTCCTGCTGCAGGCTTGTCCCTGGAGCAGATTCGCCAGGCTCAGGAAAATGGCCTGACGATTTCTTTCCTGAGTGACGCAGAGAAAGAAGCACTTAAAGCGGCTAAAAAGTAATCTATTGAAGGTCGGGGCTTACTGACTCGACCTTCAATGCTGATCCGGTACTTCTCTGGAGATTTCATTGCCTGAGGTTTTACCTTCAAAAAAGGCTTTGGCGTTAATCAATGTGGTTTCAGCAATGGCGGTCAGCGCCTCTTCAGTGAGAAATGCCTGGTGACTCGTGAAAATAACGTTATGGCAGGCTGAAAGACGTCGGAAAACATCGTCCTGAATCATCTCGTCCGACAGATCTTCAAAGAAAAGATCTTGCTCGTTTTCGTAAACATCCAGAGCCAGTCCGCCCAGTATGCCTTTCTTTAACGCTTCCATCGCTGCCACTGAGTCCAGCAGCTGTCCTCTACTGGTGTTTACCAGCACCACTCCGGGTTGCATCTGATTGAATGCATCCTCATTGATCATGTATTCGTTATCTTCCGTTAAAGGACAATGAAGCGTGATCAACTTGCTCTGTTGCAACAAGTGGTGCAGTGAAACATAGTCCCCCCCAAGTTCTTCAAAGGCCTTGTTTGGATAGGGGTCGTAACCCAGCAGCTTACAGCCAAAACCTTTCAGAATACGGGCGGCAGCCATACCTATATTGCCTGTACCAATGACACCCGCTACACGACCGTGCAAGTTAAAGCCGGTCAGACCCTCAAGGGAAAAGTTCGCATCCCGGGTTCTCTGGTAAGCTTTGTGAGTTCTTCGATTCAGGGTCATGATCAGGGCAATTGCATGTTCTGCCGTAGCCTCAGGAGAATACGCAGGGACTCTTGCGACAGTAATACCCAATTCTGCAGCAGCTTTAAGATCAACATTGTTAAATCCGGCACAGCGCATGAGCAGAAGTCTGATATTATGCTCAGCCAGTACATCCAGCACTGGCCGACTGAGATCGTCATTCACAAATGCACAGACTGCATCACCCGCCTTGGCCAGGTGAGCGGTTTTTTCATCCAGGTGAATATCAAAGTATTCCAGATCAAAACCATAGTCAGCATTACACTGATCAAAGTATTCACGATCGTATTTTTTGGCATTAAAAATGCAGATTTTCATGGGCGATCCAGTATTAGTGCTTTCTCATACAGCCAAGCGTTGTAAGCAGTCTATAAACCATCATAGCGGAGTTTTTTAGTGAAAATAGCCTTTGTATGCCGACGTATGGCTGCCTGGCTAAGCAGTGTCATTATTCTGATGGCCTGTCTGTGGACAGGTGACCTGGTGAGTGTCTGGATCGGCCATGCCCTTCCGGGCAGTATTATCGGGATGCTTCTTCTGGCTGCACTGTTATGCAGTGGCCTTATTCGATTGTCCTGGGTTGAAGTTGGCGCCGGTTTTCTTGTGCGCTGGATGTCCCTGTTGTTTGTGCCTATCGGAGTGGGTGCGATCGACCAGCTGGACTTGCTGGCCAACAGTCTTGGCGCTCTGCTGCTGACCAGCATTCTGGGGACAGTGATCATCATGGCCGTCGCCGGCTGGTTGTTTCAATGGCTGGAGCGAACCCAACGATGATGTTTTCTGTCATCCCGATGAAAGGCCTGCTTTATTGCTCTCTGACAGTGGCCGTTTACCTGATTGCCTGGAAGCTTCAGAATCGTTTTAAGCACTCGCTGCTCAATCCGGTACTGATCAGTATTCTGGTATTGGCAGGTATTCTACTGGCTGGCAATATTTCCTACTCAGACTATGAACAGGGAGGTAACTGGCTGAGCAATCTGCTCGGCCTGGCTGTAGTCGCTCTGGGGGTTCCGCTTTATCAACAGATGAGAGAGATTCACAAAGAGCTGCCCGGTGTGATTCTGGTGGTTTTTGCTTCCAGCCTGTTTGCCCTCATCAGCACAGTAATTCTGGCGGTCATGGCCGGTGCCGATGGTCAGGTGGCTATTTCTCTGGCTCCCAAGTCGGTCACAACCCCCATTGCCGTCATGATTGTGGATAACCTGAATGGCGTCCCCTCTCTTGCAGCCATTGCCGTTATCCTGACGGGCCTTATGGGCGCTATTTTTGGCATGCCATTGCTTTCTTTGCTGAAAATCACGGATCCCAAAGCCCGGGGAATTGCTATGGGCACTGCCTGTCATGCATTGGGTACGGCAAGAATTGTACAAAGCTCTCTGCAGGAAGGTGCCTATAGCGCTCTGGCTCTGGTGCTTTCTGCCAGTATCAGCGCTTTGCTGGCTCCATGGGTCGTGCCATTGGCGCTTAGCTGGATCAGTTGAAAGAAACTGCCGGGTTAAGCCCGGCAGTTTGTCCGGCTTAATACTCTACGCGATAGCTCAGAGTATAAGCACGTCCTTCCGCCTTATGAGCACTGATGCCACTGTAAGTGGTTCTTGCCCACTGACTGTAAACCGTTTCATAGTCCTCATTCAGAAGGTTGGTAATACCTGCTTTCAGTGTTCCCACCGGCAAGTCAAAGGAAGCCAGCAAATCGACTGTGGTATAACCATCGATATCCAGACTCACGACCTTGCCACCGGAAACCTTCTTACCCTTGTCGTAATCCGCAAAGGTGGTGGACTGCAGACGTACATTTATGCCTTCCTGATCATAGGAAACAAAGGCCACATACTTTTCAGGAGAAACATCGGCTGCCTGCAGGTCTAACCAGCGATCCACTTCCTTATAGTAACTGCGTCCTTCAGTGAAGGCATAGCTGCCACCCAAGCTCCAGTTATCATTGAGGAAATACTCCAGAGAACCTTCAAAGCCATACACTTTTCTTTTCTGATCCAGCAGATCGACGTTGTAATCAGAGTTAAAAGAAATGGTTTTGTCTGATTCGTTATAGAAGACAGAAGCGTTGGCCAGAAGGCTGTCAAAACGCCCACGCCAGCCCAACTCATAACTGTCGGTCTTGATAGCATCCAGATTGGCTTCGGAAACATTGGTACCATTTATGGCCGGATTGGCAGCCAGTGGGCTGGTTGGCGCAACCGCATTTCTCAGAATTCTTGAAGCATCAGGCACTTCAAACCCCTGGGAGTAGTTGGCAAACACTTCATTGCTGTCATTTAACCGGTAAACCAGACCCACATTGAACAGGTTATCGTCATACTTTCTGACATCGCCTTTCAAAACAGTTCTGAATGCTTCAGGCAAAAGCCAGGTTTCCGCCAGAGGGTTATAGTCACTGATATCCACTTCAGCCTGTTCATGACGTACACCGGCATTCATTGTTAGTTGTTCAGTCAAATCCCAGGATGTCTGCAGATACAATCCCAACGTCTTGGCTTCTACATCCGGTCCGTATTCATAAGAGGAACCTGTGGGTGTGATGACCTTGCCACCACTGGCTATGTACTTCTGCAGATCGTGCAGCTGACCTCTTTGCTTACCCTTATCGATATCGTAATCAAGACCGTAAGAGATTCTTAAAGTGTCGGTCAGCTCTCTATCGAGAAGCAACTTCACCCCGAAGACTTCTGCAGTAGAAGTCGACTGATTAACAAAAATGCTGGAGCCAATCACATTGGGATAAGGAAAGAATCTTGCTTCGCGCTCACGATAGTAGGTTTGCAATTGAAAGTTGTTACCTAATAAATCCGCATCACTGTAGACCAGATCAATAGAGTTTCGCTTGCTATACGGTTGATCCTTCAGTTCCAAGCCTTTAACCGGTGCTGGCGTATCAGCAATCTTGCCGGTTGCTATAGAAGAAGTATCAGGGGCGTAATCAGAATCCATCTGATCATCAAAGTATTGCAGGGTAGCTTCCAGACGCTGCTCAGTATTGAAATCATAACCCAGTTTCACCAGAGCATCTTTGGAATCGGTATCGCTACGGCTGACCTGGGAGGGGTCCGGATTAACCCGATCACCATCGGCATCAAAAATACCATCACGGCTCTCGTAAGTACCACTGAACAGATAATCAAAATTACCCTGACGACCACTGATACTCTGATTCAGGGTGTAGGTGCTCAGTTCGTCGCCCGATACCTTGATACCGGCTTCAGAAGCAAACTGGATGTCGCCATCGGCCGGCTTACGGGTGATAACATTAATAATACCGCCGGTAGCACCGCCACCATAAATAGCGCTGGCTCCGGAGATCACTTCAATGCGTTCAATATTTTCTGGGCGGATCATGCTGAGTTGGCGGCTGATCTGACGGTTATCGGCCTGAGAAATACCATCAATCAGAACCAGAGCTTTACGACCACGGACGCTTTGGGTTCTGTCCGTCACTGTCTGGGTGCTGGGACCAAAGCCAGGTACCAGCTGCTCAAGAATATCCGCCAATTTCTGGCCGGGCTGGCTTTGCTGAGCCACTTCTTCCTGGCTAATAACCTGAACGGTTCCGGATACATTAGAAATACTGGCTTCAGAGCGGGAAGCGGTAACAACCACTTTTTCCAACTGAGTCACTGAATCATTCGTTTCTGCAAAAGAGCTCTGGTTACCCAGAGCCAGAGTTATAGCGATGGCAAGAGGCGCTTTATTAGCCTTCATGTGTGAGGGACTCCCTGTATATTGATTATCATATTTATTTTTATAAAAATTCAGCTCATAGAGGCTCTGAAACTATTCCCATAATTAGAGGTAGCTGAATTTTTAGCTCATGGCTGTTTAGATCCCTGTCATTGTTCCGGGCCTGCTTCCTGCAGGCCTCTGATTTCAAAAAGGATTAGTTAACGCCTTTGGACGTATTTACCGCTGATCAGCAGTAGGATGAAGTAAATGCCTCCGGCTCCTGAGACCAGCAGTCCGGAAGGAATTTCAAAAGGAGACATCAGCGATCGGGATAACCAATCACTGAGAACCAGCAGCAATGCACCGGTCATGGCTGTGGCCGGAATCAGATGCCTGTGACTGGACATACCGGTCACACGACAGATATGGGGTGCCATCAGACCTATGAAAGAAATCCCCCCCACTGTTGCAACACTGACTGCACTCAGCAGAGCAACCAGCAGCATCAGCAGAAAGACGGAAACCTTTACCCTGATGCCTAACAATGCTGGCCAGAACGCTCCTAACTGAAGAATGTCGAGCTTTCGCCACATCAGCATCAACATCGGAATCAGGATCAACACACCGGAACCCAACAAGTAAACCAGATCACTACTGGCCGCATAAGTACTGCCTGATAGCCAAAGTAGTACCTCACTGGACTGATTACTGCCCAGAACCAGCACCACGCTGATCAGCGTGGCCGAAACCGCAGAAAGACAGAGTCCAGCCAACGCAAAGAGCTGGGGATTGAATCCAGTCATCCGACTCAGAGCCATCAAAAGAACCAGAGCAAAACCGCTACCCAGCATCGACAACATGGCCATGTCCATACGTTCCAGTCCCGGAACAAGCACGGTTCCCATGACGACAAATAAAACACCCGTTGTCGTTAGACCAGATACATCGGGACTGGCCAGCGGATTTCGCATCAAGCTCTGGAGAACCAGACCAGAAACAGCCAGAGCCGCTCCAGCAAAAGCTGCCGTCAAAACTCTGGGCCAGCGCAAGTCAATCCAGGACATATCAAGGCCGCTGAACAGACTGAAATAACAAGCGACCATCAGTACAGACAACAGAACCAGAAGAACTTTTACCGGAGACCAGTGAAACAGTGCACGTATTCCAGTCTCTCTGGGTGCCGTTGCCAGACCGCTGATCCTTTTACGTTGGGTCAGCAGAAAAATCATAAAAGGAGCGCCCACCACTGTGGTCATCGCCCCGGCAGGAATACTGTAGTGAGCTTCTGACATCAGGAAGGGAATCATTCTGGCCAGGACATCCGCACTGAGAAGCAGCAAAGCGCCAATCATGCTGGCTACCAGCAGGCGACTCCAGGCTGAACGATAACCAAGCCCACGGGCAATGTGCGGAGCAATCAGTCCTATAAAACTGATCATTCCCACCTGACTGACGACAGTGGCTGATAACAACAGAGCAATAACCAGAGACAAGCCCACGGTTCGTTTTACATTCACCCCCAGACTTCCAGCCTGTTCACTACCCAGCTCAATCAAATCCAGTCGTCGGGCCAGTAACATCGCAAAGACGATCATCAAGGTAAAAATCGGCCAGCTGCTATTGATTGCCTGGTAATCAAATTGGGCAAGATTACCGGCACCCCAGGTGTACAGCCCATCCAGACGGTTTTCAAAAAACATCAGCATACCGGCACTGAGAGCGCCCAGTGACAATGTTATTGCCATGCCAACCAGAACCAGATTAACCGGTGAATCACTGATGGCACTGGCCAGCCTGAAGACCAGTAATGTGGTAAGAGCAGCCCCGGTAAACGCCACAACTACCGGATACTGATCCGTGATTTCAGGTAACAGAACGGACCCCAGTACAATGGCCAGCATGGCCCCTGAATTCACACCCAGTGTCGCTGGACTGGCAAAGGGATTTCTTGTCGATCCCTGAATCAGTACACCCGCAGCGCCGAGGGCTGCTCCGCATAGCAAAGCCATCAAGGTTCTTGGCAAAAGCAACCAGGTTACTATTTCAGAAGCCATTGAGTGATGGGCCGCTTCTTTCAGGAATGGCAATCCATACAGTAAATCCAGGTCGATACCGGCAGGACCCACCGTCAGAGAAACAGTCACCAGCAAAATAAATAAGAAGACTGCCAGTGTGGGTTTTACAGACTCCAGAATAAACATCACGCCTCCGGAGCCAGATGACTGGCAAAAGCAGTGGCCATTCGCGCGGCCGATTCAGGACCACCAAATGACCAGAGAGCTGGCAAGTAATAAACCCGGCCTTCTTTTACAGCAGGCAGCGCATTCCAAACTGAGGATTGAGCCATATCAGGCAGGTTGTCAGGCTGACTGCCAATGATGATCAGGCTGGCATCGCCAATAGTGGTCAATTTAAGGAGATCAACATGAGTAAAATCACGACCTGGCAACGCAGAGTGCCAGCTATTGTCGAGTCCGATCTTGTTTACAATAGCTCCGGCCAAAGACGAATCACCGTAGACTCGAAGCCCCAGCCCCATCCCCACAAACTTACCCACAACCACTTTATGACCAGACAGTCCCGCCGCCTTAATAACACTGCGAGCCTGTTGCAGTTCTGACTCCATTTCTTTCAGTTTTTTTTCTGCCAGAGCTTCCCGCCCCAAAATGAGAGCCACTGAACGAAAAATCCCCTGCATTCTCACGAAGTAATCCACAGGGTCTTCCTGACTGGGATACTGGGTATAGAGAACAGTCGGAGCAATGGTATTCAGCTCATCAGCTATACGACTATGGCGCCACTTATAACCGAGTATGAGGTCTGGTTTGAGGGCGGCTATCGCTTCGAGGCCGGGCTCTGCTCTTTGCCCCAGCTCGGTGACACCTTCTGGAATGACCGGGTCATCAGACTGCCACTTTCGATAACTCTTGATCGATGTCACCCCTGCAGGAACTACGCCCAGGGTGAGTAACATTTCAGCCTGAGTCCAGTTCAACGCAGCAATCTTCTCTGGGATTGCAGGCAAATCTGGTTCAGTCATTGAAGCCATAGTGGTGGTGGATATGAGCATCAGGCAGCAGCTGATTTTTTTGAGGACTGCAAACATTCAGGCTACTTCCATACTCGGTACACTGCGAAGAACAGGCCCAGCCTGCTGCTCGCCCACTGGCAAAAACAGAGACTCTCTTCTTCCTTCTAGCTGAACTTCACGGGTCTCTACCCCAAACACTTTTGAAATAATGCCCTTATCCAATACCTGAGTAGCAGCGCCCTTTCTTACCACCTGCCCTTGGTTCATCAACACCACTTCATCGCTGTACTGGAGGGCCTGGTTCAAATCGTGAAGCACCCAGACAACGGTGGTCTGCTTTTCCTGATTCAGTTGTCTGACGATTTCCAGCAAACGCAACTGATGGGCGATATCCAGCCAGGAGGTAGGCTCATCCAGCAGCAGAATGCCTGTTTCCTGAGCCAGTACCATCGCCAACCAGACTCTTTGCATTTCGCCGCCAGAAAGATGGTCTACCCGTTCATGGGCATAATCATCCATACCCACTCTGGAAAGCGCAGAGCTGATCGCTCTGTGATCGTCCTTTTTCAATCGACCAAAAGGGCCTGCATGAGGGTATCGACCACAAGCTACCAGGTCACTGACGGACATACCCAGAGGCACAGGTGAGTGCTGCGGTAAAAGAGCCATTTTTTTTGCCAGGGTTTTACGGTGGCATGACTTTAACGACTTCCCACCCATCAGAATCTGGCCTTCACTGGGCTCAAGCAAACCTGAAAAAAGCTTCAAAAGAGTGCTTTTACCCGAGCCATTGGGACCCAAAATGGCGGTAATTTTTCCTGGTGTGATATCAAGGCTGGTTGATTGCAGAATGGTTTTTCTTCCCACCTGCAAGCATGCCTGATCAAGCGTCAGAGTCTGCTCCATGGCCTCAGCTTCTTTTCGATTAGTGGAAGTGCACAGCTTTACTGACAGACTCTTGGAGCAAACGCCTCATAGTGTCTATTCAGCCACATGTACACGTCACTTGATAATTATTATTCAATGCCAGACTGCCTGATGTTGTCTGATAGCCATTTGCTCAATAGATAGACAACGGGCGCGAATAGTAATGATTATCATTTGAACTATCAAGTTTAAACCGTCGTTTGATTCAATCGCTCAATCGCCCAGTCACGTGCTTTGTCAAAATCGAGACAGGCCACCATGGGAAAAGGCATGGCTTTTTGCATGTTGTCACTGACCACCCTGTCACCCTCCTCTTCAGAGATCACAACCCGGGCAATACCAAGGCAACACTCCCCCAGATTCTCCCTGTTCTCTTTAAACCAAAGCCCCAGATTTTTCCTGGCCTCAGGCGAAAATTCACTGTTGGGTTTTGCCTGAATAATAAGACTGAAAGGTTGCTCTCTCGCCAACAGTTCAGAAAGGTCCAGCAACCACTGGTTAGCATCATCATCGCTGGCTGGACGATTAAAGCTGACTGTCACAATGGGCCAGCCCACCATTTGAATTGAGGTCATGGTCAAATTTCTCTAGCAAGTTCGTTTTTTTGGAGACTCGACTAACACAAAGGAGATCATCAATAGCAGGGCAGCCAGGGAAATACAGAAGACTTCTGCCAGCTGATTTTCCAATGATCCTCCTAATCCGGCCAGGAGTGCTCCCAGGGTATATCCGATGGTGTGAATCATACTGAGAGTTCCTGTGAGGACACCCTGCTGATCCACCTGTTCTGATGCCAATGTCGTGTAGACCGGAGTAAGCAATGCAACCGAAGCGGCACTCACCACCAGCCCGAATATCAGCCATACCAGATTAGTGGCTGTGATCAGCAGGAAACTACCGACCAGTAATAAAACGCTTCCGACTTTTAATGACAGAATCAGCCTGCCTTGAACCCAGCGAGACACCAGCAAATGGGCAATCACCGTCGAAAAAGCTGCCACCATCATAAGCATCGAAAGAACTCTTGATGCCGCAACGCCGTCATAAGCAAAGCGCTGCTGCAAAATAGGACCTATGAGGTACTGCAGCAGACCGAAGAGCGTTGTCACAGAGCAGGCCACCAGCAAAACAGGCCAAAGTGATTTCATCATTTGCCTGAACTGATTTTTTTCTTCACTGCCCTTTTCCTGCTTAACGCCTGAAGGCTGGTCAGTGGTTAATATTGAGGCCTGTAAGAGCAAAGGGATGGTGAGAATCACCAGCGCTAAAACAGGGAACACACTGCCCTGGGAAATCAGCACCGCAGGAATCACAGGGCCAATTAGACGCCCGACATTAATACTGGCTGTAATCCGACTTAGACTGCGCACCCTGCTCGAAGAATCACTGTCGTCTATAGCCCAGGCCTGAACGGCAGGGTACAAACCTGATACCAGCAAACCGTAAACAGTTCTGGCAAAAAACATCAGGCCAACTGCCCACTCTGTCGTCAGTAGTTCCAAAGTCAGGCCATAAATCGCCAGCGCCAGCAGCAGAAAACTGACCGTGAATCCGAGAAGTCCAGACTGGACCACTCTCTTGCGTCCATAGCGGTCACTGATTCTTCCCCAGAGTGGCGCAGTAAAAATAAACAGGCAGGTTCCTAACGGCACCATGGCAGTGAGCAGGCCATAACCTAAACCGGTTTCTTCAACAATGGCTGGCAGACAAATCAATAACGTAGTCTGCCCGGCACCCAGCATAAATACCGATCCAAACCGACAGAAATCTTTTAATGAGTTGCCGGTTTCATAAACCGGCTTTGTTATGACAGGGCCAAGCTCGTTTTGTTGCATGGTTCATGTCTTTTGTTTTGGATTGTTGCAAATGATAACGATTCTCACTTAGAATGCAAATCAAACTTGCCCCGAGCTTGATTTAACTTCATTGATAAATGCAGGAAATAGTTATTAAAGCCATGACTTTAACAGCACTGGCTTCATTTAGTAATTGGGTTCCTTCTGAAATACAGAAAAGAAAAAAATTCTTATTTTCAGTGAGTCAACACTCTTATTAACAACCCTGAATGGATGAATATTTTTCGCTATTCAATTCCAATTGATGAAAAAAATCAAGATAACAAGAACCTCTGGAGAATGATGTCAGTGTCCACTCCATCTCTTGAAAATACAGCATCCAAAGCTGCAAACACCGCCATTAACAACAGATTCAGTCATGAGCTGAATCATAGAATCAACAGTCATGAACAGGCAGAATATCTAAGCGCAGGCTGTTTCTTTAATGCTTTGCTCAGGGAATGGAAAGGCTGGTCATTGGAGTCTGTTGATTGCCATAAAAAATGGCTGTCAGATCAATCATTGCATTCAGATTGGCAACCCCCTGTTGAGGCTGAGGCTGCTGTTTCAATTCCTCTGAACAACAGCAAACATTTGCTTTTGATTCACATTAAACATTTTTCGATTAGTGGCAGACATCAGTTTTATACACCGATTGCCTTAATCAACCAAAGCAACAACACACTCCATGAATTATCATTCACTGAATCTGTAAATTTAATCATTAATGACAATGCATTATGGAACAGCGAACTCAATCACAGGAAACTGTTTCTTAATCGCGTAAAAAGAAGCGTTGAGAACATGGAGTTGGTTCTTGAATTAAGACAGTATGAACTGGATAAAATATTTGCTGGCTGCATTGATTTTCAATCTTCAGAGCAGGCTCTTCTGGTGGGTCACTCCGTTCATCCCACACCCAAAAGTCGGGATCAATTTACCGCAGAAGACTCGGAACGCTATATTCCTGAATACGGCAATAGTTTTCAGCTGCACTGGTTTTCCATTGATGCCAACCTGCTGGAAGCAGACAGTGTTCATGAATATTCATTCCATGAACTGACCCGCCAACTGGCTTCTGAGGATTCTGAGTTCTCCAGTAGCTTTCTCCGGGATATTCCTGAGCACCAAACCCTGTTACCCGCTCACCCATGGCAAGCACAACAGTGGTTAAAGAATGCTTACATCCAACAGCTGATCAGTGAAGGCAAGCTCATCGACTATGGCCTTCATGGCAGCCAGTGGCGTGCCACCTCTTCAGTTCGCGCCATCCATGCAACCCATGCCACTTTTATGTTGAAGTATTCGCTCAGCGTCAAACTGACCAACTCAATTCGTCACCTGTTACCCAAAGAAGTGATTCGGGGCAAGGAAGTCCATCAGGTGAAATATCAAACACCTGTCGGTACAGAGCTGAAAAGCCTTTATCCGGATTTCGAAATCATTACCGAGCCAGCCCACGCTGCCATCAAGGGGAAAGATGGGCAGGTATTACCTGAAACCATGATGGTTCTTCGGGAAAACCCCTTCAATCGCGAAGCTATAACTCGATTCTGCAGTTTTTCTCACTTGACAATCAGGTTGCATCCAATAATTCAAATTTCCCAGCATGAGATTTGAGTGATTCCGTAGGCTCCCGTTTACCAAGATCTCGCCCCGCCATATGCC
>NZ_JBPCXO010000210.1:0-1777 GCF_051008435.1 Endozoicomonas sp.
CAGCATAAAGGCGGTAAAAGGCTGCCAATCTGTAAAAATGAGCAAATCACGTCGGAGATATGGATGTTTTTTGCTCATTTTGTGATTTTGGATATCTGAATAACCTATTCTCGGTCAGGCTCCTAGTACCCCGTCCGCTTCCATTTGATAGGTTCAGTGGTTCGTAAATCGTCCATACGCAAGGCGAATTTGCGCAGGCATAGTGGTTCTGCGTCAAGCAAGTTCAACGCAGTCGGATGGCCGCTTTACGAACCACCCGAAGGGCGAAAGCCAGAGCCTTCAGCTCCGCGTTGCAGCTGTTTGAAAGACTCCGGTATTCCTGCACAGCTACGCCTTGACCTGAAGGCTCTGGCTTTCGCTGAACCTATCAAATGGAGCCGGACGGGGTACTAGGTGCTTTGGTTGCTGAATCTACCGATGCAGCGGGATTCTGTTCTGCAACTTGTTCTGAAGGCGTTGCAGCCTGAGGCAGCGTTATGAGCTGGGGAGAGAGCTGTTGTGTACTGGGCAGCTGAGAAAAAATATTCAGATCTTGGAATCCGGTCAGCACAGCACCTGAGTGCGTAGAAGTCCGCATAGTTTGATTCCATTGATCTTGTGGAATCGCAGATTGTGAAACGGCCAGCTGGTAGAGGTAGATAATTTGATTAATGTCGTATGTGGCCAACTCGGGTACATATAAAGTGTTCAGGTAAATAACGAAATAGCCATCTGCGTTAGCCAGTTGGGCTATGGAGGCCGCAAAGGGGTTGATCTGCCAAAGGAGTTGCAGAGGTTGAACACTCAAAAAGGGTTGAGCCGGCTGAAAAAAGTCACCTGGAGTAGCGCCCCCTGAAGATTCAGGTATGTAGACCGGAGTGACTCCAGATGGGTAGCCAGGAGGGTAGTCTGGCTGAGTGTCTGGATAAGGGACAAGAATACTCATCCAGGTGTCATTCATTAGAATAAAAGCTTCGTGGGGGTATCCCCGAACATGGGTCTGGCTATGCAGGTAGGCGGTTAAACTCTGTGCAAGTCGGTTGAACTCTTGAACAGACAAAGATCGACTGTTTGAATAAAAGAAGCTTCCATGAACAATTTCATACCCCTGGGCAAGCAGGCTTTCCAGGAATTGCCGAATAAATGGATTGTGAGTGCTTTCCAGAGATCCGCTTTTGAGCTGCCACGATTTAGATCTTATCTGATAAGAAGCAGGACTGTTTTCAGTGGGGGCTTCATCAGAAGAAGTCCTTGAAGAGCTGTTTGCTGGTGGTTTCGGCTTGGGGACATCGGAGTCTTCTTCAGAGTCTTTATTTTGCTGGTCGGTAGACTCTGATGAGGTAGCTGATTCGGGTTCAACCGATGCAGGGTTTGTTAATTGACTGGTTTCTGCCGAAAATTCATGTTGATCAGGCTCAGTTAAAGCGTTGCTTGTTGCAGGTTCTAATGAAGCAACAGCAACAGGCGTAAAGTGATAGTCCGCACCTTCTTCGGGCGCAGGAGCGATCATAACATAGGCTCGGGTGGGTCGAGATCGAGTGGACGCCAGAGCTTCAGCCATCTCTGTTGTATCAACAGAAACGTTATCAGGGGCATAAACAAATCGGCCATCAATAATAATGCAGGGTTCTTCTTCCATTCTCCTGGCTAGGAGCCTGCCGGACTAAGAGTAAAAAACAGGCATAATCGTCTGTACTCACTACCCAGAACAACGACCTCTGTCAAATGAAGAAGTGGACTTTTCGACCCATTGATCGCAGTACGCCTGACATGTTTCCTGCCAGTGTCGATGACTACT
>NZ_JBPCXO010000211.1:0-2025 GCF_051008435.1 Endozoicomonas sp.
TCTTTGTTTAAGATCCAGGCTTCCACTTCCATCTTTGCCTCCTTGGGTACGATCTGCATCAGAGCCTGTGCGGGTTGAACGACACCACCAATGGTATGAATCTGTAATTGCTGAACGGTGCCGTCTAGCGGTGCTGTGATCAATTGTTGATCATGCAATTCCTGTGCCTTGATACTTTCCTGTTTCAGGCTGGCGAGCTGTCGGTGCAGTTGCTCCTGTTGATCCAGGCTTTCGCGCCGGGTTTGGGCATGGAGGCTGAGCTGCTGATTCTGTATTTCTTCCTGCTCCGCTTCCAGTTGCCTGACCGCTGCCTGTTGGGCTTTTATATCTTCTTCCAGCTCTATGCGCTGTTGTTCCAGCTCCAGATATTGCACTTTTGATCCGTAGTTCTTTTTATAAAGGCCTTCCAATGCCTGAGTGCGCTCTTCGATAATAGGCAGCACCCGTTGCAGTTTGGTGACGATGGCTTTTATGGTCTGTTGTTCTGCGGCTTTGCTTTTCAGCTGACTCTTCAGGGTTTCGCTGGCGGAAACATAGTCTTCTATTTGTTGCAGTAGCAGCTGCTCTTCAAAGGTCTGAGTTTTTTTACCCTGAACACTCTGGTTGAACTTCAGGCTCAGGTAGCTATCCAGTTTCAACGTTTCTGGTCTTGAGCCCGTGTTGTGATCCAGATAGTCCGTAAACGCTTCTTGTCGTGCCAGTTGAAGAGAAAAAGCCGTAATTTCCTGCTCCAACCGAACTCTTTCTGCGTCTGTCATCGTACCGACCAGAGTAATTAACGGGTCACCGGCTTTCACTTCATCACCTTCACGGACATGAATCCTTTGCACTTCGCCAATCACCATGGGCTAAATGGTTTTTACCCGTTCACCCGGTACAATTTTCCCTTGCGCTGAAGCGACAATGTCGATCTTCCCTACACAAGCCCAAACCACCGCAATAACAAACAGCAAGGCAATGGCTTTGACTATGGCTCTGCTGGCAGGATTGGCCGGTGTTTCTTCCACTTCCAGTGCAGCGGGTAAAAACTGTCGACGAGTATTCTGTAAGGCTTCAGGCTTTTCAGTTCTCGACAACAAGCCCTTTGTTGTTTTATTAAGGGTGGCTTTTTCAAAGAATGATTGAATCATTACACCGCCTCCCTGACGCCATGCTGATGAGCATTCAGTCGGGCATAATGTCCGCCCTGTTTGACTAACTGATCATGACTGCCTTCTTCAACAATAAGGCCTTTATCCATCACAATAATCCGGTTAGCGTCGCGAACAGTGGAAAGGCGGTGGGCAATAATGAAGACGGTTCGCCCCTGACTGATGCGTTTCATATTCTGTTGAATAATATGTTCGGACTCATAATCCAAAGCACTGGTGGCTTCATCAAAAATCAGTATTTTGGGATTGGTCAGCAAGGCCCGGGCAATAGCAATGCGCTGCTTCTGCCCACCAGACAGTGAACTGCCTTGCTCACCCACTTGTGTGTCATAACCTTCGGGCAGTTCCAAAATAAATTCATGAGCACCCGCCAGTTTTGCCGCCGCCATAATACGTTCAATAGAAGCTCCGGGATCGGCTAAAGCGATGTTGTCCCGAACGGAACGGTTGAACAAAAAGTTCTCCTGAAGCACGACACCCACTTGCCTTCTTAACCAGGCAGGTTCGACTAATGCCAGATCAACGCCGTCTACTAATACTCGACCAGACTCAGGCACATACAATCGTTGCACCAGTTTGGTCAACGTGCTCTTCCCTGAACCGGATCGACCGACTATGCCAATGATCTCACCGGGCTTCACTTCCAGAGAAACGCCATTAAGCACGGCCGGGCGATCGGGTTGATAGCGGAAAAGAACATGCTCAAATTTGACGAAACCATTAAGAGCAGGAAGTGTTGTACGATTGGGATCATGGCCAGGTTCTGTAGGCGTATTTAATATGTCACCCAACCGCTGAACAGAGATACCCGCCTGCTGAAAGTCCTGCCAGAGTTGCACCAGTTTCAGAATGGGTGCACTGACCCGGCCTGCGA
>NZ_JBPCXO010000212.1:0-11242 GCF_051008435.1 Endozoicomonas sp.
CCTGATTTGGCCATTTTTTATGATTCTTTTCGTTGAATAGCTCGCTATTCGCCTCAAATAATCATAAAAACTGTCTCAAACCGGACTTTTCCTCGCTACGGTCGGCTAAGTCCGACAGACTCCTAGACGTTGCCAAATTGTCTTAAGGCTTTTGAGGTTCAGAGAATAAAAAGGGCCATACGGCGAACCGTATGACCCCGGGAGCAACCGATGATTCGGTTAGAACTTCATTTCGTAGGTCAGGGCTAAAGCATGGCTCTGGCTGCTCTTGCCGGTAGAACCGAAGTAATCGATGTGCAGATTCTGGTGATCTTTCAAAGCCATCGAGTAACCGGCGTTGTAGTAGATGGCGTCTTTGCCATAGCTACCGGTTTTCAGTTGCTGCATGCTGCCCTGATCGACATAGCCCACCTTGATGGGGGAGTCATCCAGCAGACTCTTCTGATAACCCACACCGAGCCTGAACTCTCTGGGCAGTTCTGAATCCGGAATCAGGTAGGACATCTGCAGACCAGTACGGGTGATCAGGTGCGTACGGTTCTGGCTGTCGACCTTCAGAGCACTGTCACCCTGACCTTTCTCCTTGAAACCATCAATGGAACTGTTGATGTAGAGCACTTCAACGTTCGGGGTCAGAACCAGGCCGGTGGCAACATTATCCATGTTGATGTCGTAGCCCAGGGAGGCATAAGCTGTCCATTCATTGGCCTTGGGACTGGCTTTGTACTCCTGACCAAAGACCGGGTCACGACGCTTACTGTCCATATCGGTGATGCCGTAGGTCAGAGCCGTATTGAAGTGCCACTGATCTTTGTTCCAGGAAGCAAACGGACCAATACGCAGGTTGCTGGCCTTGATGCTGCCTTGGGAGTCTTTAAAGCTGGAGCTCATTTTCTGAATGCCAATCATGAGACCGGCAGACCATTCGCTGTTCAGCTGTTTGAACACGCCGACTTCCAGACCGTAACCGTTAGCATCAAAGCCAGCCAGGTTATCGACTTTGCCCTGATTCATTTTGAAGCCGTAAATCTGGCCGTAGCTGTAGAGCCCACCTTCCTGAATCAGTTGCTTGTTGAGGGTATGCTCGCCCGCTGAGGCCAGCATTTCACCGGTATTCAGATCTTCCAGCTGCACATTGGCGAGCATGTGGGTGTTGTGGAAGCTGTTCATAGCAATGCCATGATGAGACATGGCTGCGGTGGATTGAGTTGAGAGCGACTGTACCAGACCGGCCGCGTACATGGTTTTCACCTGTTTCCCAACCTTGCTGGTTTCGTTGATGGTACTGGCTTCTTCGATTTGGCGATGCAGTCTTTCCTGTTCCTGACGCTGTTTCTCTTTTTCCTGACGTTTGCGCTCGGCTTCTTCTGCCTCCGCTTTGGCGTTGGCGGCAGCTTCCTCGTCTTCCTTGGAAATCTCAGGTCCGGCAATCTGCTCGACTGGATCAGCGGTATGAACGGTTTTGTCTTCATCCTGATTAATACCCAGCAGGTAGTTTTTGGCTTCCGTTGCTGCATAGAAAGCCTCGGTGCAGGCCTTCTGGTCTTCACACTTGTCCGGGTGATGCGTTTTGGCGTACTCACGGAAAGCATGTTTAATCTCAGCTTCGCTGGGAGAGGCATTATCGGTCAGTCCCAGTAACTGAAGTGCGGCCTTGCGTACGGGTTCCAGCTCGGGACCATAGACCGTGTAGTTTTCCAGAGGTTGCCCAGTGAATTCATGGTCGACACCGACATGGTAACTGCCACCCTGTGGGTTATTGGCTTTCAGCTTGTCAGCGGTTTCCTTGCCATTGACCGGAGAAACATCTTGGTCTTGTTCCGGCTGTGACTGAGACTCTTCTTCTGGCAAAGGCTTACCCAGATACGTGTGCTCCAGACCTTCCTGGTAGCTGCCTTCCTGAGGGTTGTTCTTTGACAGGCGCTCGTACTCAGCCCGCCTGGCGGTTTTCTCTGCTATGGCAGCGGCTTCTTTATCTTCCTGGATCTCTTTGTTTTCAGGGGTTGAAGTACTGTTAAACAGGCTGGCGTAAACTCGACTGAGATAAGAAGGTTCTGAGGGGGGCGCTTCCGGAAGTGTTTCTGCCTCAGCTTTGGGACCCAATACTGTAGTAGTGTTCGGAGTAGTGTTCGGAGTAGTGTTCGGAGTAGGTTGAGGCGTTGGTTCAGCAGAAGTCGTGCTTTGTACGTTCACGGTTGCCGTTGGTTTCGCAGACTCGGTTGTTTTATTAACATCTTCAGGCAGTGAGGTCTGGTTCAAACTGCTGGTGTAATCACGAGTCATAAAGGATGGACCCTGACTCTTTGTCTCTGTCTGGGTTGCAGTCGGCTTGATTTCTTCCTTAGTACTGGCGGTAGGAGTTGCCGTTAGTGTTGTTGAAGGTGTATCTGTTGGTGTAGCACCTGTTTTTGTCAGTGTTTCTGCTTCCGTTTTGGGACCAAAAGCAGTTGTTGATACAGGGGGAGTATTCTCTGTCCTGGAAACCGCCTCAGTGGAGGTGGGCGACACTGTTTCAGTTGGTGCATCTTCTTGCAAAGAAGTTCTGCCGAAAATACTGTTGTATACACGACTGGCGTATGAGCGACTCTGGCTCTCAGACTTGATGGTTTCTGTGGGTGTGGCCTTTGAATCAGTTGTACTGATTGTTGGAGTTATTTCTGTGTTGGCCTGAGCAGAAGTTTGAGTCACAGTACTTGCAGGTACTGTGCTGCTTGAACCTAACAAGAAGTCTCTGGCTTTTATCTTGGCTGCGGTTTTATTCGAAAGCTCTTCAAAAGCCTTCAAAACTTCTTCCCTGCTTGGCTCGTTATCTATTATGTGCAGTGACTCCAGAGCCGCTGCTCGCATTTCTCTCTGATAGATATCAGAGTTTAAATCTGTGTGAACGGGTGTCGATGTTGGAGTGCTGGCAGGGACAGCCTGTGCAGTAATGTTCAAGATAGCAGCAGTTTGGTTGCTTTGAGTATTCTGAGGTGTCGGGGTGCCATCATCATCTTCTTCTTCTTCTTCTTCGTAGAAGAAATCCATTTCTGTCTCAGATACGCCTTCCCAGTAACTGCCAGCTTGCGGGTTGTTTTTCATGATACGAACCGATTTATCAATCCGCTGCCTTCTTTCCTCATCGATATGAGGCTCCAGCAAGCCTTCTTTGGCATCACCGGCCTGTTGCATCAATACATGATACTTTTCTTTATCTCCTGAGTGTTTGTCAGGATGATTTTTGAGTGAGAAATCACGGAAGGCTTTTTTAATGACTTTTTCAGAAGGAAAATCTTCCTTGATACCCAGAAGGTTGAGTGCCTCTCTCCGTTCTTTGTAATATTCCTGAATCTCCTCAGGAGTAAAGCCCTCAGGTATATAGCCATAGCCATAGCCATAGCCATAGCCATAGTCATAGCCATAGTCATAGTCATAGCCGTCTTCCTGAGCGTAGATAACGCCAACGGTAATACAACTGGTAATCGCTATGGCCAAGAGGGTTTTATTGAAAGTTTGTGCTGCCGGATTGAGGCCCTTCATTGTCTTGCTCCCGTGATTGATACTGGAAAGTAAGACTGGTGTTTAGAGCTGAAGTTTCCGTTGACCGTTGACGGGGACGGCGAGTGAAGAAAAGTATTTTTTATATCTTTATGATTTTTAATGATTTTTTTTGTATTAACAGACCAGTAAGAAGTGCTGACAAAGTGACTATACAAAAAGGCCATACGGCGAACCGTATGACCCTGGGAGCAACCGATGATTCGGTTAGAACTTCAGGTTGTTTATACCGATACACCGGAACTCGATTTACACCTTTCTGAAGAGACGCTGAGACAACTGCCTGTCCCGGAGCAATCATTTATTGAGCATTACGGTTTCTTTGATACGGTAAAAAATCATTGGCATTTGTCACACGATCACATTCGGTTTTGTAATCATGCTAAAGAAAAAGCCAATATTTCTTTGGTGGATCGTGAGTATCTTGTTGCTCTTAGAGATATTGATGCTGGAGAGGAGCTTTTGCAGGACTATCGTGAAATTCAGGCCTTTGAAGGAAGAAACCTAAAAGACTGACTACCTTTAAGCACTTGGTTGATCTAGCAGGTTTTAAAATGAAGAAAAAATTACTTCTGGGTTTGATAATTGCTTCGGTGTATTGGTTTTCTGCGTGGACTCTTGCATCTGATGCGGAAAAAAAACGCCTTGATCCTGAAACAGTTGCTGAGCTTCATAAAGCAATGAACAGTGCGTTTACCGAGCATGGGAATCGAGATGAAGTTAAGCAAAAAGCCACAGGGCTAGAAGAAAATGAAGATGAATATGAATATGAGTATCTTGAGGCTAGAGACAGGGAACTGAGGCAACATTTAAAGAAAGTGATGGAGTTGGATGAGTCCAGAGAGGCTCAAGCTCATTGTCAGGGTGAATGTCAGTCAGCAGAGCTGGATGAGGACATTACGGCGACTCAAGTCACGGTAGGTGCTGTCAAAGTAGAGCTGGATGACCAGGTGACATTAGCTGAATCAGAACAGTTGATTGGAGCAATCAAAAAGCAGCTGCTCAAGCACTGGAGGGGCATGCATCACGACTATATATCTGATGCTACAAAGGCTGGGTATTATCTGAAAGTAGTCAAAAACTTTGATGACGTGGATGACTATGTTGATGACAGGAGTGTAGAGATCTCTCTGGATTTGAATGCTGATATCAGTGCCTTGTTAGGTTTATTAAGAATGAATGCCAGAGTGGCAATGGCAGAAATAGAAGCTTTGCCTGATGCTGAAAGAACCTATGTTCAGGATGGGTTTAAACAAGGCTTAGCCCATATTTTGCCCTTTTTTGGGGTGGCATTTTCGGGTGACCTGAGGATTGATGATGAGAGTGCAAGAGAGATCTTTATCTCAGTAATCTCTATCATGCAGCTCAAAGAGTTAGCACAAGCGCTATCAGCTGATGATGAGCAATCCGGGGAAAAATCACTGTTTCAAGAAGTATCTGCGGCTTTCCATAAAGCGGATCTCCCAGATGAAGAGAGAGTAATTAAAAGCTTTCGAGATGTGTTTGTATACTCTCCCTGCAGCCTGGCATCGCTATATAGTTTAAGGCGCGATACTCTGCTGCCCTACTTTGGCAAGCCATTGACAGGTTGGTGTGATTCTCTAGTAGGCATCAGATGGCATTAAGCCTCTGGTACTAACCACAGTGCCTGATAGGGCTTGAGCTGAAGGTCAGAAATTACCTCTTTACTCAATAAGTCGAACCAGCCAGCATAATCTGACTGGTTCAGTTTCTGATGAGCGGAGGTCAGGTTATGTATAGCTACCAGTGCTCGGCTACCATC
Organism: Endozoicomonas sp.; assembly: GCF_051008435.1. Lineage (GTDB taxonomy): Bacteria > Pseudomonadota > Gammaproteobacteria > Pseudomonadales > Endozoicomonadaceae > Endozoicomonas_A. The sequence goes on from NZ_JBPCXO010000212.1 coordinate 5,321, forward strand.
AGGCGTTGTCCGCAGGAATGCAAAAATCCCTGGTGCCATATCCAAAATGATTTGTGATGCATTCGGGTGAAAACAGGACTCCTGTTGACGAACTCTTAGATGCTCCAGTAACGAATGAAAGACCAGTGATTGTATTGAAACCGGGTTTTTCAGTTCTGGCTGCAACTCTTCCAGCAACTCTTCCAGCAACTCTTCCAGCAACCATTTACGACGATTGATAGAGCGGGTTCTTCCCGTGCTTTCCACTCCTGACAGATCATTGGGAGTGGCAAACAGGCTATGTATGTAAAAAGCAGGTATTCCGCGCATCCCGAGCATGATCAGCTGAGAGCAGAGGAATCGCTGTATTTGCCACTGATCTTCGCCCCGTCTCGTACCTTTCATGGCATCAAACAGAGCAATATTGATCTCATAAGGCGACTCGGTATTGTCTGGCAAGGTGCGCATACTGACGAATCCACCAAAACGATGCATGCTGTCGACCAGTTCGGACACTTCATTCTCCGGTATCACGCCTGTTAGTGGACGCAGGCCTATACCGTCGTGGGATGCCGTAAAGTTGAGAACGGTACATCGCTCTGGATAATCGGGCAGATCACTGGCCCACTGCACCAGATATTTCTCAGTGCCCCGATTGAGTGCATGAAGTATCAAAGGGGGCAGGGCGAATTGGTAAACGATATGCGCTTCATCCTGCTGCCCGAAATAACTGATGTTTTCTTCATGAGGGACATTGGTTTCGGTCAGTAGCGTACTGCCGGGACAGGCTTTTTCCATAATCAGCCGGAACAGTTTCACAATGGCATGAGTCTCGGGCAAGCTCATACAGTGAGTTCCCAGCTTCTTCCAGAGAAATGCTATGGCGTCCAGTCTTATTATCGTACTGCCTCGTGCGAGGTAGAACAGCAGAATATCTACCATCTGGATTAAGACATCGGGGTTTTGAAAGTTCAGATCAATCTGATCTTCACTGAAGGTAGCCCAGACATGTTTGAGCCCTCGTCGTGTGTGAATGGGGACCAGAAGAGGGGAGTTTCTTGGGCGGGTAACAGCGCTGAGATCAGTCTCTGGAGATTCTTCTATAAAGTAATCCCGCCCGGGTTGCAGGCCACTGACAAAATCGGCAAACCAGAGACTTTCCCGGGAGATATGATTGACTACCATATCCGACATGAGCTGATAGTCGTTGGCGATAGCTTCTATATCCTGCCAGTTACCCAGTTGCTCGTTAACAGAGAGATAATCAATGACGGAAAAGCCATCGTCCGAACTGAAGGGAAAGTAAGGCAGTATGTGAACCGTATTAATGACGTCCTTAAGGTAGTCGTCCAGAAAGCCCTTTAAAACCCGGAGAGGCGTCTGGCCACTGTGGTCAGAAAGGGTATCTCCATAGGTGATCAGAAAGGTATCTCTTTCAGACCACTCAAGCGCTGGCCGGGAAGGGTTTTCATGAAGATAATGCTGAACTCTTCGAACAATCCTTGCCGCAATGTCTCCGGCTTCTTCACCATAAGGAAGTGACAGAAGCTGAGTCATAGCCTGGTGAAACGTATTGAAGGCTTTAGGGTAACTTTGCAAGATTCATCTTCCCCGATAGCAGTGTGACTGTTTAACTTTTCCCTTCCCTGCAGCAGGAGTCATGCCACTTCAGGTTTGCGTGAGTGGATTGATTATTAATATCTCCATTACTCGAGAGTATGGAGTAGTCAGCCTGCCTGTGCGGCTACATTGAGTGTCGTATTCTGTTCTGCCTGATGGCTGAAGAGCCCAGCCAGTGACGCTTTTAAATGCATAGCCGCTACCAGGAACAGGAAATAGCCATTCAACTCCATTAACTCTTCATAGAAAACGTGGTAGTGGCCTCCCAGAATACTTTTTTCAAACACATCACTGAGTAGCAGGAGAAGAAATGCGCTCATCATCAAAAATCCAGTAGGTGTGAACACCAGAGCCGCTATGTTTTTTCTTACGGTGTTTATCAGGGATCTGGCCTGCCATAAGATTATTCCCAGTAATACAACCAGCAGCAGAGTCCTTCCTGTGCCATGAACAAGATAGAGAAATGAAGATGGAATCTCGTCAGCGATAGGCAGTCGTTCAATATCGACTTCTCTTAAAAAAATTCCCAAGCCCAGGAAAGCAAAGAAGTATCCTGCAACTTTAAGGAGTTGATGATTTTGCTTTGGTAAAAAAAGGCAATCAAGCCTGCGGTCAAAGCAATAACAGCCTGCAGGCCTTCCATCACACCATTTTCACTATATAGCGCGTGGTTATCCTGATTTACAGCCAGGTAATACAGGACAGAATTGATAATGATTAGAATGGCCAGTGAGCTGAGGAGAATAGATTTTCTCAAGATTATAAAGCCTTATGATTTTGAAAAAGCCATTCTGATTTTGGGGGGAAGATACATCTATTCGGTAAAACACCATGATTAATGAGGTTGAAATCATGGGTTGAGTCGATCTAAGCCTGATTGCTCCTTCAACTCAAAGTGGCTATACGAGTTGGCATGACTTCTGCTTGAACCTTTATGAGATGCACAACTTCTCTCAGTAAAGACGAGCAGAAATATGATTAAAAAGTGTCTGTTTCCTGTAGCGGGGTATGGAACCCGCTTTCTACCCGCCACCAAGTCCATGCCCAAGGAGATGCTGCCTGTTGTTGATAAGCCGCTGATTCAGTATGGCGTAGAAGAAGCCATGCTGGCGGGGCTTACCGATCTGGGTTTTGTTAACGGCAGGAACAAGCGAGCGATTCCTGACCATTTCGATATCAACTATGAGCTGGAAGCTGAGATAGCTGGCAGTGGTAAGGAAGAAAAACTCTCGACCATTCGAGAAGTCATGGCTGCCTGTACTTTCTCCTATACCCGTCAGAACAAAATGCTGGGCTTGGGTCATGCCATTCTCTGCGGCAGAACCCTGATCGGAGATCAGCCTTTTGGGGTTGTGCTGGCCGATGACCTTTGTATTAACGACCGTGGTCCGTTAGTTATGTCGCAGCTGGTTAATCTCTATAAGCAGTTTCGCTGCACCATAGTGGCTGTTCAGGAAGTTCCTGAGTCAGAAGTCGATAAATATGGCGTCATTGCCGGTGAAGCCCTGAGCGATAATCTGATCCGTGTGACTGATATGGTGGAAAAACCAGATCCTTCCGAAGCGCCCAGTAATCTGGCAGTGATTGGACGCTATATTCTGACACCGGATATTTTCGAAATTATTGAGAACACTGAACCCGGTAGGAATGGCGAAGTACAGCTGACCGATGCCATTCTGACTCAGGCGCAGCAGGGTTGTGTGATTGCCTGCAAGTTTGAAGGCGAGCGCTTCGACTGTGGCAGTATCAGTGGCTTTGTCGAGGCAACCAATGCCATCTATCAAAAACGCCTGGACAGGGCTTGAGACGATGTCCGACAAGAACAAGGCGATGGAAAGGCTGGTTATATTTTCTGATCTGGATGGCACGCTTCTGGATCATGATAACTACAGCTGGGCTGCGGCAAAGCCGGCTCTGGATCGGCTGAAAGCGCAAAATATTCCGGTCGTTTTCAATACCAGCAAAACCCTGAGCGAGGTGCTGCCTTTGCAGCTGGAGATGGCACTGGATCACCCGTTTATTACAGAAAACGGAATGATTACTACGATCCCGGCCAATTACTTCCAGTCTTCCGATACGGACAAGAATACCCATTATTTCCATGGTCGGCCCTACAAAGCCATTCGCAGAGTCCTGAAACATTTTCGTGAACAATATGACTTTCGGTTCAAGGGGTTTGGTGACTGCAGTCACAGTGAGATAGCGGGTCTTTGTGGGCTCAGTCTCGAAGAAGCCAGCCTGGCTGCAGATCGTAAAGCCAGCGAACCTTTGATCTGGGAAGACAGTGACACGGCATTAAAACAGTTCGAAAAGAATCTGGCTAAAGAGGGGCTGCATCTGACCCGGGGAGGACGTTTTTATCACGTGTCTGGAAAGGGGGATAAAGGGTCGGCGGCGAAGAAGCTATTTAAACACTATCTGAATAGCTTTCCAGAGCGGAAGTGGTTATCGGTTGGTCTGGGAGACAGCTTCAACGACCTGCCCATGCTGGAAGTGGTGGATATTCCTGTGCTGGTTCGTTCTGAAAGAAGCACTCAACCCGTTACAAAACATCTGTCTGATATTAAATACACGGGTTACGTGGGACCTGAAGGCTGGAGTGAAGCGGTTTTGGAGATTCTTGATGCAGTACAAAAAGGGCATGAACCGGTCTGCGCTCTATAAATAGGTGTGAATTGAACATCTGAGTGTGACTAAGGCGTTAAAAACAATAACTAGAAAAAGGGAACGTATGTATGGGAGATTTTTACCAGAATGGCATTATCACCAATTTCCATAATTTAAGAGTCCGTTCGATTGAAGATATGGAGCAGGACCTGCAGGCCTTTTCCCGTCAAAGGCCCATGTCTCTTGTCTTACCTTCCCTGTTTTCCGAGCTACAGGGTCCCGCGCTGAACAATATTGTGCAGGAGCTCAGTCAGGTTCGTTATCTTTCCGAAATTGTTATTGGTTTGGATAGAGCCAGTGAGGATGAGTATGCCTATGCCCGAGACTTCTTTGGCCAGTTGAATCAGCATCACCGGATTTTATGGCAGGATGGCCCCAGACTTCGTGAAATTGATCGCCTGCTTGAGAGTAAAGGACTGGCTCCGAAAGAGGCAGGCAAAGGAAGAAACGTCTGGTATTGCTACGGCTATGTGCTCGCTTCGGCCAAGTCTGAAGCTGTAGCTCTGCACGACTGTGACATTGTAACTTACCAGAAAGATCTGCTGGCCAGATTGCTCTACCCCGTTGCCAATCCTGCTTTCAGTTACGACTTTTGCAAGGGTTACTACGCAAGAGTGGCTGACAACAAACTGAATGGCAGAGTCAGTCGCCTGCTGGTGACGCCACTGTTGCGCGCCCTGAAGAAAATTCATGGTCCTATGGAGTATCTGGAGTACCTCGACAGCTTCCGATACCCACTGGCGGGTGAGTTTTCCATGCGAACCAGTGTCTTCAATGACATTCGTATACCCAGCGACTGGGGTCTGGAAATAGGGGTACTGTCAGAGGTTAAGAGAAACTATTCCAGTAAGCGACTGTGTCAGGTTGATATTGCTGATGTCTACGATCACAAGCATCAGCCCCTCTCGAAAGAAGACCGTAATGCCGGTCTCTCCAAGATGAGCCACGATATTATCAAGGCAATCTTCAGGAAGCTGGCGACCAATGGCGTACAGTTCAACACCGAAACTTTCCGAACCATCAAGGCCACCTACTACCGAGTGGCACTGGATTTCATTGAATCCTATTACGACGATGCCGTGATGAATGGGCTCCATGTCGACCGTGATACCGAAGAGCGAGCCGTTGAGCTGTTTGCCAGAAACATCATGGAGGCAGGGCAACATTTCCTGGAAAACCCCATGGAAAGGCCCTTCATCCCCAGTTGGAATCGGGTGATATCCGCTGTCCCTGATATTCTGGAGCGCCTCTATGATGCGGTAGAAGAAGACAATGCAACAACCTGAGCGAAAGACAAATTCGGGAGTATGTGAAAGGCATGAGGTCAGTGGAGGCACCCGAAGTGACGGTGAGAGGGATCGTCGTGATATTTTGCCAGTTTGAAAAAGATTTGCAAACAGCATGAGTTGTCTTTTGCCCATTATCTTAAAGGCAGACTATCGGGGGCCAACCTTGTTCCCCGGTTGCATAGTGTCATAATCAGAGCTTCAGGCTGCCAGGAAACGGTTAGGAACTGTCCTTTAATAAATTCCCTTTTTCACCCTTCTCTTGGGACGGCAGTGTAGTTCCAGTTGGGTAAAAATTCATCGAACTGTATTCTCATGCTTTCCTTATAATCCGCACCGTATTTCCGCCCTGTCTTATAAACCTTGTCCA
>NZ_JBPCXO010000213.1:0-13088 GCF_051008435.1 Endozoicomonas sp.
GCTATTGTGCTGACAATCTGAACAACAGCCCTGCGTTGGAACTCCTCGCAATAGCTAGCTATTACTCGTCGTTCCGCCTTGCTCTGATGTCCAGCTTGCCATGCTCATTACGGTAGTTAGAAAATTCTATTGGTATTACTGCTTATTCACGGCAGTACAGGGTTAAAGCACTTCGCCAATAACTCAACCGCATCTTGCTCTTTTGCTGGATCACGAGCAGGTTCTCCAGCCGCCCTCTGTGGCAGAAGCTGACCTCTGAGAACGTTGGTACATGTTCCCATGTCCTGACCTTGCAGGCGATTTGTGAGCGTTTGAAGAAGGTCTGGGGTAGTGGTCAACGTATCAAGAGCTTCAGTAAATTCTTCGCTATTAACGATGGCCCAACTTTCCTCAGGCGCAGAATCCATTATCTGCTGCATTCTGTCCCATAGACGCATCATTGCTATGGGCACTTCAGGAGCAGTCTGATCGCTGAAGGTAGAGAAGCAGAACTCCAACAGAGCCCTTCGTTGTTTAGGAATGTCCGGACCACATAGCTCGGGAAAGGCCTTCTTGAATTCAAACGAGGGTCGCTTGTGTTGATGGGGCTTCTCTTTTTGCAGTCGTGCCTGAAGCTGGGTCATCAGGGAATGAAAAACTTCGTAGCTTTGCAATCGGTCGACCTGAGTCCAATAGATCACATGTCCCAGAGATTGAGCGGAGCACCCTTTCCCCAACATTTTGTGGATAAGCAGGGCTTTCCCTGCTTCCAATTGGGGTCCTGGTACCAGTTCAACAGGATTACCGTTTCTTTCGAAGCGATGCTGTTCAAACTGCATTCGCAGCGTAAAGTATTCGTTCACAAAGCTAGTGAGCTGATGGGCTTCGGCAAAGGTTTTAACACCGTATTTTTGTGAATAAACCTCCATCATTTCACAGACCTCATTGGGCCGGTATCTCACAAGCGCACTTGCCGGAGATTTGGAACCCAGTGTGTGCATCAATTCATACAGTGTTTTTGCCAGTAACTCAGGATTGGTGTCCTTCAGACTGGGGAGTTCCTCAATGCGACGCTCTAGAATATGTCGGCGAACGTAGCTGTTCGAATCTTGTATGGCATGCTGGTAGGTTCGATAATCCCATCGATCAACCAGCTGGATATCTCCCTTTAAGTAATTTCTGCAATTTGAGGGTACTCTTTCACCCTGTAAGAACGCTACAAGGCTTGCTCTTCCCTGAAAATAATCCAAATCACCTAATAGGGTTTCCACAGCTTCCCGGTCTTGCGGAGTATCCTTACCCAGCAAACAGGCTTCCAGAGCTTGATTAACCCCAGGAGGGTTGTCTTCAGCGACTAATTTCTGAAGGGTTTCTCTGACTTCTAATAAATATTCCAGTGTTTCTTTCAGGGCTCTAAAGCGATCCACCAGAGCAGCGATTTCAGTAATATGGAGCTGGTGAACCTGGGCCAGAAGAATCAGCTCTTTTGGATCAATTTTGACGATATGTCTGGCCGTCTCTTGATCAATCTGGGCGGGGAAGCCAATAGAAGCATGCTGGCTGTTCATGTCTCTAATGCTCATATCCATTGGGTTGGAGCTGACCAGTCTGGCAAGAAAACTCAGATCATTATCGATCATTCTTGGTACCCAAACCTTCGAGCCATCCCCTCGAGTTTCCTCCACATAAAGGAAGTTGCCCGGGTTTCGGTCAACACTACCGGTGATAAAGTCCAACAGTTGGCTGTTAGCCATACACTTTTGTAATTCCGGTGCCGTTGATTCCAGTGCTAGAACATCCACGGTTCTGGCTTGTGTGACTTTCAGGTGACCTTCTCTATGAAGTTGTTTCAATTGGGCGTCAGAAAGCGCCTGAATATCTTCTGGCTGATGTTGGGGGTCAATTTCATAGCCATTGATCTTAGCCACTCCCCTGACAATGTCCGGAACTTGCTCGTGGTAATCTGCCTGTCGATCGTCCGCCAGTGGAACAGGCTTTTCGGTCACCAGTTCTTTGGCATCTTTTACAAACTCCTGGCAGTAGCCATTTTCACCCCTGTGCTCTGAGTACCAGGTGGGTGGTGTCAGATTGATGCCCATCAGGCTGTCCAGTTCACAGAACAGTACCGCCCTGTTAGACAGCTTTGCCTGCGCGGCAGACAAAGATTCAAAAGGCTGAACTTTCAATTTGGGATTGAGAACGTATTCACTCATATAACTGCCTTTATCAAGGGCAGAGTTGTTGAGTACGTCCTGATTCCAGTCCCCAATCAGATAAAGCTTGCCGTTGATGTGTTGGCTGCTTTCTTCTGGAATTTTAATGTCTCTGTTGGTGGCATCTATGATGGTCTTCAGATGCTCAAAGCGCTCTCGCATGAAGGCTGCCTGCTGGTCAGACAGCTGGTGTGCTTTTGCTAATTCAGTGACGGATTCAGTCGAAGTGACCAGGATACGTTGAGCGGTATCACGGTCGATTCGCTTGGGAATACTGGCCCCAAAGTTTGCCTTGAAAAATTGTTGTTTAACATTGGAAACTTCCGGTCTCCAGTCTGGGAGACCCTCTTCATCCTCTGTTTCATAGAACTTAAATTTTCTGGGCTGGAGGGTACTGGTGCCCATCAGGAAGTCCAGCAGTTGCAGATTAGACATACAGGTCTGCATGGTTTTTGAAGAAGGGGAGATCGGAACGATTCTGGGAGTCAGCTTTCTAATGCTGAGCATCCCATGCAGGTGCATTCTCTCCAGCTCCTCCTGAGTGGGAGTGTAGCCCTCAGGAAAACGATTGCTCCAGGCAATCAGAACAATGGAACCATCTTCTTTTTGCTGCTGGACTACTTCCCCCTGAAGGTGAAGCCGTTCTCGTTCTTCTTCTGTGGGATCCTGACCTATTGGAAACTCATGGGAGACCTGTAGGTCAAGCTCATGCCCAGCTACTTCCGTGTTGTAGATTTCCAATAATCTGGGCCGGAGGCGGGCCTGGGCATCGTCTGAAACAAATTCTGCTTCTTGTTCGAACATGTTGTAACTGTCTACAGCCAGTTCTTCACTAAGAACATCCGTTTCCTCACCAGGGGTGAACCGGGTTTTTGGCGTGACATGGATACCTAACAGTTCGTCCAGTGCGTGGAAAGCGGCCACCTCTCTGGAGGTTTTCAGATCCTGCCACTGATGTTCTTTAAAGCCAGAATTGGGTTGGGTTATGATGGGCTTGATATCACCCTGGGTTTCCAGTAATCCGAATCTGTCTGCCGCAGCCGATTCAACCGTGTGCTGATGGCTGGTGGGTTTAAAAACCGCTTCAAAGCCATTTTTGTATTTCACTCTGGCGACGGTTGCGGACTGGCCGCTGGCATAATTTTCTTTTGAAGGCTGTTCATCTTCAGAGGTATAAATTTTACCTTTTTCAGGGTCTTCCAGGCCCATGATATACCAGGTTTCATGTTCCAGTTTCTTGAGTTCTTCACGGAAAGTATCCAGTCGGGCCTGATCCAGATCAGTGAACTTCATCCAGCCATGCTGTTTGCTTTCCAGATAATGAACGACGCTTTTACAATGTTGGGTCAGCGAAGACAGCATGCGCAGTTTTTCTGCGATTGAGATATTGTCTTTGGTACAAGCCGCCCTATAGTCATCTACTTCATTCAGGTAAGTCTGATACTCTTTAGGTTCCGTCAGCCAGGTGATGAACTTGCCGAAGAAGTACTGAGTATACCAGGATCGGTCATCGCATTTTTCGACGATGACGGTTCTTTCTGACAATGTCCTGTTAGGAATAGGCCTTCGGTTTTCTATCAGTACTTCATTTTCTCTGAAAGGTTGGCTTTTGGTGCCTTCGTGGACCCACACAGAATAACCTTTGAAAGTGCCTTCTTTCCTCGGGGTAAATACGACTTCATTACCCAGCCTCATTGATTGAAGCGATGCCAAAGGAGACTCTTCGGTGCTTAGCGATGGGAATGGAGTGCCTTCCCGGCTAGGAAATAATGAGTCCATGTTCTAATCCGTTCTTTCAGTGTGCCTGTGGGCCTGCCATTCATCCAGTGTCTTGGCTTCAGCACGATAGGCTGTTTTTTGTTCTTTTTTCACCTGCCGGTCCAGTAATTTTTCTATGGACTGCAGCTTTTTCTTTTCAGCAGTGAGCTTCTCTGTCAGGTTTTTCCATTTCTCTTCCACCTGCTGTACCTGAAGACTTTGTTTATCCGACATGTCTTGAACAAACTGCTGAAAGTTCTTGCGTCCTGCCAGAGCGACGCTCTTCATGGTGGTGCCTTCGGCACAATCGTAGTCAGATTGAACCTGTTGCAGGTAATCCAGCTGTTGCTGCTGTTTCTGAAACTCTTGTCTGGCCAGCATCGCCTGGCTCAGGGCCTTGTCATATCTTAATTGCTGCATCTGCAGCCAGCGAGCCAATAGCTTCACAGAGGTCATGATGGTTGCCCTCCAATGGTCTCAGCCCTGCAGTGGTTCTCAGAAGGTGCTGCAGGCCAGAGCTGAAGCAGCTGGCTGATGCACGTGTCCAATGGGATCTGCTCGTACATCCCTTGTTGCAGATAGCGATGAATATCCGGGTAGGAGTCAATGGCACGATCCAGCTCAGGGTCTGTTCCCCTTTGATAAGCACCCACGGCCATCAGATCTCTGGACTGGCTATAGCGTGAGTAAAGCGACTTCAATAATCGTGCAGAAGCTTGTTGTTGTTCAGAGACAACATTTGGCATGGTTCGGCTGATAGAGGCTTCAATATCCACGGCGGGATAGAGACCACTGTCTGCCAGAGGTCTGGAAAGAACAATATGCCCATCCAGAGTGGCTCTGGAGGCATCGGCAATAGGATCCTGAAGGTCGTCAGCTTCCATTAGAACGGTGTAAATAGCCGTTATAGAGCCCTGACTCTCAGAGCCATTGCCTGCCCGTTCCAGCAATTCTGAAATCTGGCTGAATACAGAAGGTGGATAACCTCTTGTCGCAGGTGGCTCTCCGACAGACAGGGATATCTCACGCTGGGCCTGAGCAAATCGAGTCAAAGAGTCCATTAACAACAAGACACTCTTGCCCTGATCACGAAAGTGCTCAGCCAGGCGATGGCAAACCTTGGCAGCCCTGAGACGGAGTACCGGTGATTCATCGGCGGGCGCTGCGACAACAACGGCATTCTTCAAACCTTCCGGTCCCAGAGTTTGTTCAATAAACTCCCTGACTTCACGGCCACGCTCGCCTATAAGTCCCACTACAGTGACGTCTGCAGTAGTGTTTCGAGTCATCATGCCCAGCAGAACACTTTTGCCAACCCCACTGCCTGCGAACAGCCCCATTCTTTGCCCTTTACCGACGGTCAGTAGGCCATTAATTGAACGGACACCGACATCCAGTGGCTCCTTGACAGGTTGTCGAATCAGAGGGTTCATCGGTTGGGAGGACAGACCGATCCGGTTTTTGATATTGATCGGTTTTCCATCAATAGGTTCACCCAAACCATTGATGACTCGTCCCAGAAGTTCGTCACCGGCTGGAATGGTATTATCCTGATCCATAGGAACGACCCGGTCACCAGGACTGAGACCTTCGGTTCGGGTTAAAGGCATCAGGTAGTGAATGTTGTCAGAAAAGCCCACTACCTCGGCTTCTACCCGGCTTCCCGAATGAGTATCGATAAAACAGCGTTGCCCCGTGGCCAGCTGACATCCTCCGGCTTCAAGAATGAGGCCCTTCATTCGGGTAAGGCGACCAAAAACCCTGGCCACAGGAATCTTCTGTAGCTTCTGTCGCATAATGTCCACTGTTGAAGGCACAGGGGGTGCTTCTTTGCCTCTGTCAGTGGATCTGTCTTCTGGTTTGCTCCCCAAATGATTCATGCCAGACTCCTGTCGAGCTCCTCGGGCAGGCTTTCTCTCAGAATCTCCATGCAGGCAGAGAGTCGTTCTTCAACACTGGCGCTGGCTTCTGCAGTTTCTGTAATGACCCGACAATCCCCCTGGGCCACCTGATCATCTTCCAGCAGCGTCCAGGTGTTGCTGAAGTCCGCCCGGGCTTTTCTCAACTGTGCGACATCTTCCGGATGCATATGAATGGTTAGCTGGCTGTTTTCATCGGGCAGGTGCGTGAGTGTTTCCCTGACAATATTCATGATCATTTCAGGTTGCAGCTTCAGTTCAGTACGAATGACCTGTCGGCTCACTTCTTCTATCAGGGCTGACAGCCAGTAGCTCAACTCATCCTTGCGGGTTTTGTAGTATTGCTGAATGTTTTGCAGGTTCAGGTCCAGGTTACGAAGCACATTCTGAAGCTCTTCTTCACCCGCACTCAGGCCATCTCTATAACCCTTATCCTGTCCCTGTATGTAACCCTCTTCGATACCCTGTTTAAGCCCCTGTTCGTGACCTTCCTTGATACCCTGGATGCGTCCGGCTTCCAGTCCGGTGCGATAACCGTCGTCATAACCTTCCTGCCTGCTTTGTTGCAGATCCTGAAGGGTCATGGCCGCAGACACCTGCTGTTCCTGTGGTGCGGTCTGTTCCGAAACTGTTTCCGGGGCAGGAAATGACTCGCTCTCATCCTTGGCTGAAGGCAATGAGTAACGCTGAAATTCAGTCGTGCCTGACTTGAAAATGGTGGCGTTTCTTTTCATTTTGGATTCATCCCTGAATCGTTATTCAATCATTTCATCTTCGTCACTGAGGTTCAGTTCAATCTGGCCATTCTGAGACAGCGTTCTGGCGGTATTGAGAATTTCCTGACGGGCTTGCTGTACCTGACTTGAGCGAACGGTGCCCAGGCTGTCCATATCATCCTGCAGATATTTAGCCTCACGACGCGTCATGGTGTTGATAAACTTGCTACTGATAGGCTCTGAAGCACCTTTCAGTGCCAGAGATAATGTGTTCTGTGGGATTTCTTCAATAATTTTTCGAATAGTATCTTCATCCAGACGACTGAAGTGCTCAAAGACAAACATTTGCTGTTCGATACGATCTGCCAGATCACTGTCCTGCTCCTTGAAATGCTCCAGCATGTGAGAGACCGACGACTCATTCATCCGGTTCATGATGTCAGCCACTTGTCTGAGACCACTGACTGAAGTGTTCTGACTGGTTGAAATCAAACCAACACTGTCGTCGAATATGACATTGAGTTCCTGAACAATAGAGGGGTGGAGCTCTTTCAGTTTGGCGATGCGTGTTAACAGATCTTCATGACAACGTTCAGGTAATCGCTGAAGCACCAATGCAGCCTGACCCGGTTCAAGATAGGTGAGTACAACGGCCTGTAACTGGGGATGTTCATTCACAATCAGTTCCGCAACGGCTGAAGGTTCCATCCACTTCATCATTTCCAGACTGCTGGTATTTTCCTCACCATAAATGGAGTCCATCAGGTTTTTGGCGTCCTTGTCTCCCATGGCTATTTTCAGGGACTTCTCCAGATAGTTTCGGGTGCCCCCGGCAATACCCACTTCATATCGATACTCATGGAAGAAGTGATTCATGACATTTTGGACTTCATCCCGTTTCATGGGCGGCATGTTGGCCATGGTTTGACTGATCTGTCTGACTTCTCTGGACGACAAATGCTTAAAGACCTGGGCAGCCCCTTTTTCTCCCAGGCTTAATAATAAAACCGCCACTTCATGAGGGCTTGAAGACAGTTCTTCTGACATATCAATTTCCTCCTGATTTCATCCAGAGTTTGATGACTTGGGCAACCCGCTCTGGTTCTTTGGTAGAAAGTTTTCGCAGATAGCCAAGCTGTGTATCAAAATCAGCCAGCTCCGGTGGCAGGAGCGCTGTGTTTTCATCCATAACGGCAGGGTGGTCCAGTGCGGCTTTCTGTTGATTCTGTTGTTCTATGAGAGCTTCTTCACGTTTGAGAGCCGCCTGCTTTGGCAAGGTCTGCTGTACCAAAGGTCTTAACAGAAAAATAATGGCAGCCAGGCCTAGTAAAGTCCCTGCGCCATAACGTGCGTAGGTTACGATTTCCGGCTGTTGCCACCAGACGGGGGCGGTGAATTCAGCTTCAGGCACTTCGATGAAGGAAGCCGTATGCAGGCTGACTTGATCGGCCATTTCAGCGGGCAGTCCCACGGAATCCATGATCAACTCTTTAAGGTTATCCAGCTTCTCCTGATTCCATTCACCCGCAATGGCAACGGCGGCAGGACTTTTATTCAGAACGACCGCGACACTGATGCGTTGAACCCGGCCTTGTTGAAAAGAGGTGTAGCGTACTGTTTTGTTCAGCTCATAGTTACGAGTGTATTCATCCTGAACCAAGCTTTCTGGTACTTCTATATTCTGGATTTCTCCTGTCTCAGGTGGAATATTACTCAAAGTGCCAGGAACACCTATAGCTTCTGGTAGAATAGAAAGTCTTTCCCGACCTTTTTCACTACGAACGGTTTTCTGATCGGGATCGTATTGTTCAGCAGTCTGCTCAACCCGGCTGAAGTCCACGTCGGCAGAAACCTGCACCCGGAAGTTTCGGGCACCAATAATAGGATCCAGCAGGCTGTTGACCCGCTCAATGTAATGTTGCTCCACGCCTTTAATGTATTTCAGCTGGGCATTGGCCATAGCCATACTGCCACTGGACATGGCAATATCCCGCGAAAGCAGGTTACCTTGCTGATCCACCACGGAAATATCTTTTTTCTCCAGTCCGGGAACACTGCCAGCGACCAGATTGACTATCGCTTCGACCTGTTTGTTATCCAGCTGCCCACCGGCAAACAGGTCGACAAAAACAGAGGCAGAGGACTTCGCCTGTTTTCTTACAAAAGCAGTACGCTTGGGTAAAGCCAGATGTACCCGGGCATTTCGTATGGGCTTAAGGCTGATGATGGTCTTTGCCAACTCACCTTCCAGTCCATGGCGGTAGCGCGCATTTTCTATAAACTGGCTGGTACCAAGACCCTGTTCTTTTTCCAGTACTTTGAGGCCTTCAGGAAGACCTGTTTTGATACCAGCAGCAGAGAGTTGCATTCTGGCTGTGCTGAGTTCGCTGGCGTCAACCATGACCTGCCCCGTATCAGGGTGAATCCGGTAATTGATCTGGCGAGCTTCCAGTACCTGACTGATACTGCTGGCGTCGTACATCTCCTGGTTGCCATACAATGGTTGCCAGTTACTGGTTTGACTCCAGATAAACAGAACCATTATCAGAGCGATGGTGCCCGACAAGGCAATCAGAAGTATGCCCTGGTTGCGGGCATTGCCCTTGAAGAAACCGGGAATCTGCTCAAGCATGCGCTGCCATTGCGGCGCCTCTTCATGCTCGATGACAGTTTCCTCTTGCTGCTTTTTCTTCTCAGCCATGATTCTTGTTCCTGGTCACTGGCCTGTTTATTGACCGTAAAATGCTTTCATTACCTGATCGTTGAAAACGATTATCATCGCTCATGGTGTTGAGGTGAGGTTTACACCTGCATCCTCATAATCTCTTCATAAGCGGCAACAGCCTTGTTTCTGATCTGCACCAGAGCCTGGAATGACAAGCTGGCTTTCTGGCTGGCCAGCATGGCACCCAGCAGATCTTTGCTTTTACCGGTTTCAATGTCTGTCATTAATCCAGCAGCTGTTTTCTGTTGCTGGTTAACGCTGTCCAGGGCTGATTTCATTAACTCGCCAAAACCCGGTGTATCTTCATTAATGATGGCGTCAGAAGGGGCAACCGTTCCTGGTTTGCCTGTTTTATTAACAACGTTGATCAGCTCCTGCACATCCTGGGCAATGCCACTGGTGCTCAAGTTTTCCATGTTCAGTGCTTCTCCTGTGCCGTAGACTGTTTGATCATTGCTTCTACATCCATGCCTTCTTTGCGCATTTCTGCCAGTTTGTTTCTCAGAGTTCGGGTTGTGACACCCAAAGCTTCAGCGGTTTTACTTCGGTGTCCGTTATGACACCGAAGGGTTTGGATGATGTGCTTGAATTCTTCCTGCTTTCGCTTTGACTCAAGGCTGACTTCACCGGATTGGGAGAGGGAATTCCGGGGAGGTTCCTGAATCATCAGCTGAGAATCTGTAGAATGTATGACCTGCACTTCCAGCATCAGATCGCCCGCAGAAATCATATTGTTTTGACACATGACCAAAGCCCGTTGAATCACATTCTCCAGCTCACGGACATTGCCCGGCCACTGGTAGGCACTGAGTTGTTCTCTGGCTTCCTGTGACAGCAGAATGCTTCGTTCACTGGCCAGGTTTTCCAGGAAGTACTCGGCAAGAGGGATGATGTCTTCCTTGCGTTCTCTCAATGGGGCCCAGGTGAGAGGGAAAACATTGATGCGATAAAACAGATCGGCCCTGAACTGACCGTTTTGCACGGCTTCCTGAAGATTCTGGTTGGTCGCGGCAAGGACTCTGACATCCAGTTTTATACTGGTGCGTCCGCCGACTCTTTCTACTTCTTTTTCCTGAAGCACCCTGAGCAGTTTTGCTTGAAGACTGGATGGCAGCTCGCCAATTTCGTCAAGCAGTAAAGTCCCGGAGTTAGCCTGTTCAAAACGGCCAGCCTGATCAGAGTGAGCGCCTGTGTACGATCCTTTAGCATGGCCGAATAGCTCGGATTCAAGCAGATTGTCGGGTATGGCTGCACAGTTAATGGCAATGAAGGGGCCGGAGTTTCTGGGTGATTGATGATGGATATAACGAGCCAGTACTTCCTTGCCGGTGCCTGATTCGCCCGTGATTAATACTGTGGCATTGGATTGGGCGACCTGCTGAGCCATCTTCAGAGTTTTCTGACTGGTTGCAGACACTGCAATAGGGGCTGTTCCAGAAGAATCAGAAGTTTTGAGGCACTTTTCCATCAGTTCTAATAACTGATCATTGTTGTCTGAGTCTGCAAAGTAATCGGAAGCGCCCGCTTTCATGGCGGCGACTGCCTGCTGAATGTCTGGCTGGTCGGCAGTAATAATGACTGGTGGTTTGTTATTCAGGGCTCTCATCTTATTGAGAAAACCCAGACTGTCTTGTGGTGAACGTTGGAAGTCGGCAATGATCAGATCGACCATGCCTTTGTGCAGGATTTTTAATGCACGCTCAGCCGATACGATCTGCTCAACCCGGTAATGAGCATCTTTGAGCTTTTCCCGAAGGTCAGAATTGCCTTCCGGTTTGTCTCCCACAATAAGAATATGGCCTTTGTTGCTCATTCCATTCCCGGTCAGATCAAGAAGAAAAAATGGGTGAAGAAAACGGAAAAGGTTTTCCGCAAGGAGCCTGATCTGGGATAGCGCTTGAGTATAAAGTTCAGTAGAACGAGTCAGCTTTTTCACTTAATTGGTGCGAATAGTTCATCTATTTAAACGAATTAAGTGGAAAAGATGGCCGTTCTTTCTGGACTTTAGGCCAAGCTGTCTATCCCAGATCAGGCTCCTAGCTTCTATCGACTTTGAGAGGGGTTTCTTTATTGCACGAGAAGAGATTTTCCGGAAATCACTTTCCGGTCAGTTTTCAGAATTTATTAGGCGTACCAAACGGAGTTCAACTCGACGGTTTTTGGCACGGAGTTCTTTGCTACTGCCGTTATTCAGTGGATATCGAGAGCCGTGAAAACGCAAAACGATGCGAGATTCTGAAATACCCTCTTCACGCAGATAATTCTGGATTCTCTCGGCTCTGAGTCGGGAAATTTTGCGGTTTTTCAGGGCTGTTCCTATCCGGTCGCTATGGCCGTCTACTTCTATTCGGACAACTCTGGGGTCTTTTTTCATATAGCGGATGATCTTATCCAGTTCTTTTCTCTGGGCTTTCGTCAGAATGGATTTGCCACTTCGATACAGAACGGTTGTGAAGCGAAGTTGGTCAAAGTTGGCGGGTAGAAGTTGAGTACGGCAACGATTGAAAGGCAAATAAGCTTCGCTGAACCCGACACCCGAGAGTCGAATTTTCCACAATGGATGATCGGGTCTTTGCAGATTCAATTCAGCCCAGTGTCCACTTTGGACTTTCTCCAGCAACCTCAATACTCCATGAGTAATGGGGGCATTTTGTTCAACAAAATTTTTCATGCCGATGATTTCTGGCCTTTGATCATGCTGCCAGGGAGCGGGTGAAGTGCCAAAGGTAAGTGAGCCGGTAAAGTCCCTCATCCAGGGGGACTCAATCGCCATTTTCAGGGATTCACCTGCTTCAGCCAGGAAGTGAATCTGGCCGAATCTCGGAACAGGATGTGTCAGTTCACATAGAAAAGGGGTGCCTTGGAAGCGCCATTCACTTTCATCCAGTGCGGCCTTGAACAGCTCTGCACAGGCAGTTTGCACACCAAGAGTGGTGGTGATAAACAGGATCAATAGGCTGGGTAGAAGTCTGCCTGACATAGGATACAAACGCTCTTGAAAACATTGTTATCCAGCTCTGTATCGACCATCAGGCAGAGAGAAACAGGGTTCAGTCCGTTTTCTGAACCCAGCTCTCTATTTCAGGGTCAAGGAACACGTGCTCGAGGGTTTCTGCAGCCCAGGGGTATTGCTCGGACATCTGGCGAAGGATTCTGACAGACATCACCTGGGCAGCAGGAAGTTGACTCCAGACGGTTTTCCCCAGACAACGCCAATGGTCAGCGTTCATTTTGGCGGGTTTCTTTTCGAAAAGGTTAAGCTGATCCCTGCAGATCTCGCAGGTCATCAGACAGTGTTCAAAGTCCGGCTCTGCGGGAACAGGAGCCACTTCATAGGTTTTCAGAGGAACGCCAGATGCTTCACAAAGCTCACACTTTGAACTGGCCCTGCGGGCAAGATCTTTACCCATCAGGTTAAGAGCCGCCTGTCGTTCCTGGTGTTTCAATAAGCCTTTGGCCATCTTCTGTCTCCCAAATATCACTGGGGGCAATGATACATGGAATTAAAAGGCCGGGGGCTGTTGACGTTTTGTTTTGCGGCTCAGTGCTACCGAAAAGCGGTCATATACAAGGCAAACTGAGGAAGGCGTAGTTTCTCTACGTCAAGGAAGTTTAACGCAGTACGACTGCATGGATGCAGGAGATAGGAGCCTGTCGGACTTAAGACTATTTCGGCCTAAATTCCAGAAAGAACGGCCCAATTATTCGATGAATTCGATTAAATAGGTCAACTATTCTCACGAATCCATCGAATAATTCGACTCGTTCTACTGAAATT
>NZ_JBPCXO010000214.1:0-3571 GCF_051008435.1 Endozoicomonas sp.
CAGCATAAAGGCGGTAAAAGGCTGCCAATCTGTAAAAATGAGCAAATCACGTCGGAGATATGGATGTTTTTTGCTCATTTTGTGATTTTGGATATCTGAATAACCTATTCTCGGTCAGGCTCCTAGACTGGACATTTCGATTGTAATGTGAGGTCTGGTTATTTTTGGTGAATTTTTCAAAAGTAATGGTGTCTGACTTCAGGTGCCGGGTGAGTCGAGTTAGACTTGTTCGGGTAGTATAAAGATGAGCTGATATTTTTAGCTCATGGCGGTTTAATCTAAACATACTTTTAAATTGTAATTCTCTATGACTGAATCTCATCAGCCCTGTTGTACTGAATTACCAGAAATGTCTTCAGAGCAGTTGGCCAGGCTGGCCTCTCTTTTCAGACTTCTGGGGGATGAGGGGCGCCTCAAGTTGGTTATGGCCTGTATTGATGCTCCACAGCCTGTTTGCTGCCTGTCAGAAATTTCAGGTATGTCCCAACCATTAACCAGCCACCATCTCAGAGGGCTCAGAGAAGCAAGAATCCTCAAGTCCTCCCGTAGAGGAAAGCAGGTGCTCTATGAGTTGGATGACCATCATATCCGGCATGTTGTGCTCGATCTTGCCAGTCATGTACTGGAGCCCTGTGACTGACGCTTATAAAAGATGGACTAATGTCTCATTCTTTCTTACTTCATAAAGACCCACCCTCCTGCGGTTATCGTTGTCTTTTGGTGACCGCAATCTAAACCTTTCCGTTCATCGGGCGACTTCAATAGACAGCCATAGGCGAAGAAAATCATCCCTTCAGTCTTGAAGATGAAATGATTATCACAGTGGACCGTTAACTATAAGCCAGGGAGGCGCAGTGGTGTCCGATTCAGGGAAAGATACCAGGCAAAGCACCCAAGAGGGATTGGGTCGATTTGATGTGCTGGCCACAGAGGGGATGAGAACCTCAGGTCTCTCCGGCAAAAGTACCATTCTGCTGAAAGGACTGGGCGATTACAGCATTGCTATCGAACCTGCCAGAGAAGCCCAGCTGGTGATGAGTGATCGGGCGTCTGTTGATGTGGCTTCAGAGCTTCTTGATCTTCTTCATCCTGGTATGAATGTACCTCCATGGCAAATTCTGAGAGAGGTGTCGCTTGAGGGCAGAGATCTGGAAAGGGTCTGTTTCAATCAGACGGATCTGAAAGGGACTAATTTCAGAAAGGCGCAGTTGCGTGGAGCCAGGTTTAAAGGTTGTGATTTGTCGGGTGTTGATTTCAGAGGGGCAGATCTAAAGGACACTATCTTTGAAGATTCCATCCTGGAAGGTTCAGACCTTAGGCAGTGCAGGCTGGACGATGCCCGCCTGGTGGATTGCAATCTGTTTGCTGCTAATTTTGATCATAGTTGTCTGGATAATGCTGTGATTGATAGCTGCAATATGGGAGCTCAAAGCTTTCATAACAGTTCATGCATGGGTTTAAAGATGCATAACAGTCAGATCATTCATGGTTTCCTGGATGATGCGAACTTCACGGGATCGGAGCTCAGAAATATTGAATTCAGGGATTGCACCCTGACGAGTACTCATTTCAATAATGTTCTGATGGAAGAGTGTCAATTCAGGGGCTGTGACAGTCTACAGGAAGGGCCTGTGTTTTCCGGAGGAACGTTGAACAGGGTCGTTATGACAGATTGTGAGTTCAATGTTCCCAAGTTGGTCAGAACCCGGATCTCAAACAGTTATTTTACCCGGGTTGATCTGGATTCAGCGTTGATGGAAGGAACTCAGTTCAACGAGGTGGTTTTTGAACAGGGTGAGTTCAGGGAGTGTTACAGTCTTGAAGAAAGTCCATCGTTTAACCACTGTCGTCTCGATCATATAACGATTGATCAGGCCGAGTTCAGTCATGCCCGGTTTGATCGCAGCTCATTTATAGGGGCCATGATTCGGGATTCTGATTTTGGGGCCTGGACAATGAACCATACGGGTCTGGATGGAGAAACTTCAATCGAATGAGTATCCGTTGAGTCAGGCTCTGGGTAAGAATATAAAGGAGGTAAACAATGGATTCATTACCTCCTGAGTCAAATCAGCGGCCTGATTTGTTATCCGGGCCGCCTCACATTTCTACCAGTCAACATCAAGATCAGTCTGTACGACCTGTGAATGCCCAAAGGCAGTCTCCCGATACACCCTCTCCCTTTGTTGATAGGTCTCTGACTGAGAGAAAAATCAAACCGCTCTCTAATGGGTTGGCTTTACTGGCTTGCCGGGTTCTGTCGGTGGTATCAAGCTGGGCCAGAGACAAGACGGCCATAACTTTGTTGTTCCGGGCTGAAAATGCAATTCTGAAAGGTGATAGCCTGAAGTCAGTTCGATGGCTCAACCAGCTACAGCTTTATCAAGGGTTTCTGGAAACCACAGAAGACAGTGTTTATCGTCGCTTTAAAGATCTTTATCTGAAATTGGGGGGTAACCCTGACAATCCAGGGGTAAAGCTGCCATCACCCGCAAAGATCAAAAAGTGGCAAGCCAGAAAAGTGCCGGATTATTGGTTGGTTCTGGGATCAGAGGGGAGTGGCCGTAGCAGTTTGGTTCAGGCAGTGGGAGACTCGTATTCGACAGGCAACCGGCTTTTTGAATCTGCTGGAGAAGAGCTTGATCAAACCCAGTTTAAAGACTCTGGTCATCTTTATATTCCCGGGAAAGCGCTCAAATATAAAACTATGCCCGTGCAGACCAAACCTGGTGGAGGAGTAACGGATGAGCTTTCTCTTTCTCTTAATGAAGCTCAGCAGGTGACCTATACCTTCAATATGCTCAATCCAGATCTTGAGATAGAGCTCCTGGAGCTGACAACTTTACTGAGACATTTTAATTCAGCAGCACTGGATCTGGATAAGTTTCACATCACTTTGGCTCATGCCAATCAGTTGGGAAAAAACTTTTCGGATGATACGATCTGGTGGCGTGACCGGATCAAAAACCAGCTGACTTCTGAAGCTGGTTTGACAGCAGATCAAGCTGAGAAGTTGGTTAAGGAGCGTCTGTCTTTCGCCGGTAGCCCAAAGACTCGTGAACATCGTCGTGGAGATTCCCGGAATGTAGGGAAAGGCTGGCGTTACAAACTGTTTCCCCCACAATCGATACCGGATCAGTCGATCTGAAGGTTACCATCACTGATCAGGTTGTTCAGAATCTCTGAATCACTACTGCCTCCGCCATATCCAGAGAGATCGACGCCTTCCAGCTTTATCTTCTGGGTAACATCGCCATTCGCATCGGCCTTAACTTCGATAGTGGTGTCGCCATTATTGAAGTTAAGGCTAAGGTATTGATCCAGAGGCTCTGAATCGCTTACCAAAACATCACTCAGATCAATAGTATCTCCACCGGAGCCGGTATGGAAATCCTTGATGGTATCTTCTGCTGGGGTTGCAGCTGATCCCAAATCGGAAGAGTTCCAGATAAAGGTATCACTATCATTCCCTCCGGTCAGAATATCATCTCCAGCACCACCCGTGATCTGGTCACTCTGATCGGTGTTAACTGTTTCCTGATCTATCTGCTCTGTAGTCGTTGCTGTCAGT
>NZ_JBPCXO010000215.1:0-7458 GCF_051008435.1 Endozoicomonas sp.
TCCAGCTTTCCAGCTTTCCAGCTTTCCAGCTTTCCAGCTTTCCAGCTTTCCAGCTTTCCAGCTTTCCAGCTTTCCAGCTTTCCAGCTTTCCAGCTTTCCAGCTTTCCAGCTTTCCAGCTTTCCATAACTAAAAATGAAAACAAGAAATAAGCCCTACCGTGACAATAGTAATAAAGAGACCTCCTCTCCATCCGATAGGAGGTTCACTTGAACTGGATTGACTCAGACTTTTTAAGTGCTGGCAGCTATCTGACTGAGAGTATGAGCCGGTGATTTCATTTATATGCTTCACCAGGAAATCATAATAAGTTGAGTTTCTGCTGCTGCTGACTCTGGCAATAACGGGCAGTAGGATATCCATGAGCTTGTCTTCAGGTGACAGCTTTTTCCAATAGTCATTCCACTGACTATCTCTACTGAGCTCTTCTATTACGGTTTCCGTATGTTTTTCTGCCAGTGATTTACAATCCCGGCAATGTGGTACTACCAGATGATCAGCAAGGTTTTCATAGAGTCGTATTGTCAGATCGGCATACTTATTCGGGTTTTCTTCTTTGGGAGTTTTCGGATTTTCTATTTGGATAACCTCCCAGAGTCCATTTGACAGTGATTTGGCTGCGGCAGTTGGACTACAGTTGTCACTGGAAGCTGAGAGGGAGAAAGCAGAAGCAAAGAGTAAAAAAGTGAACGGAAGAGCCTTTAGTCTGAACATCTTTTTCTCTGTTTTTAAAGGCTCTAATGCTAGTACAGTTACTCTTTTAAGAAAGGGTGTACACGAGAATCAGTTGAGAGGTTTCAGTGGCCTTGAACGATAGGTTCTCCCCCTGCAGCAAAGTGTGGGCTGTAATTTCTTTGGTTTCTGAAAGACCTTTTCCCTTGCTCAGAAAAGCCATGACATTTCCTGTTTGTTCTACTGTTTGCCCCGCTTCAAGAGAAGCAACTTCAATCACGGTGTTGCTGTAGAAGTGCTTGGTATCACCTTTTATTCCACCATAGATCCGGGTTCTTTCTCCAGACTTTGGTGTGTATACCTTATAGCCTGATTGCTCTCCCTTTACTTCAGGTAAAACCCAGAGCTGAATCATATTATTCGGAGTGTTATCCGGGTTTACTTCATTATGGGAAAAGCCTTCGCCTCCAGCTCTTTGAACCTGGGCCATACCTGCTTCAAGGCCTTTGCCATGCTCTAGTGATCCCTCATGGTGAATTCGTCCATCAACCATGACAGAAATTACGTCAATTTCATGATGTGGATGCATGCCTGTCTCCCCATGGGGAACAAAGCTGGCATCTGCCAGATAGATAAAATTTCCGAGCCCTTCAGAAGCTACTGCTTTTTTTCTATCTCCAAAGACTCTTGAGTCAGTGACAAACTGGCGCTCTTTAAGACCTGCAAATCCACCTTGTGGGAGTTGGTCAAAGTGAAGTGTTTCCATGGCTGTTTACCCATATTGTTGTCTGTGACTATTAAATTAGTTGTTTTCTCAAAGGGGATAAACGGATGATAATGGGATTAAATGTTCCAAAAATGATAACAATGACATGAATCTTAATGATCTGATGGTGTATGCAGAAGTCGTGGATGCAGGCAGTTTTACCGCTGCAGCTGACGCACTGGAAATTCCCAAATCGAATGTCAGTCGGAATGTCAGCCGTTTGGAAGAAAGCTTAGGGGTTAAGTTGCTGGAGAGAACAACCAGGAAGCTGGCATTAACAGAGGTAGGCCGTATTTATTATGAGCACTGCCAAAGAATTCGTGAAGAGTTGGAGTCGGCCAATCATTCACTGGAGAAGCTGACTTCAGTTCCCAGCGGTCATTTACGTGTATGTGTTTCTGTTACGGTTGGCCAGAGTTTGCTTGCCAGTCATCTTGCCGGTTTTTTGCAGGCCTATCCAGAAGTGACTATTGATCTGCAACTGACCAATCGGCGGGTAGACCTTCTGGATGAAGGATTTGATATGGTGATAAGAGTGGGTGACTCACCCGACTCTAGCCTGGTTTCCAGTCTTCTTTCCCACAGTCGATTGCAGCTTTTTGCTTCCCCTGACTACCTTTCATCTTCAAAAGACAACTTATCTCACCCTGAGGACTTGCTGCAGCACTCGTGTTTGTTTATGAACGCTTTGAGCGGAAAACCTCATTGGACGTTATCTTCAGGACAGGAAAAGCAAGAAGTGCTTATTCATCCGGTCTGTGCCAGTGATGATTTTGGTGTTCTCAAACAGTTGAGCCTGGATGGTATGGGGATTGTGAAGCTACCTGACTACATGGTGAAGGATGAGGTTGAAGCAGGGTCATTGATACGTGTTCTGGAACCCTGGGAGGGAGAAGGCATTAATCTGTATGCACTGGCTCCCAGTAGAAGAGGAATAACACCGAAAGTCAGGGCATTTATCGATTATCTGAAAGTATCACTCTGACAATTATTAACGTTTTTTAAGCGCCGTTAGGATGAGTCGAGGCTCTCCGATATAGAAAGTATATCCAACACTTATCATAAAACTGATGATATCCACGCGAGCCATATAGCTGCTGAGGGTATTGGATATGAGAAAAATAGCACCACCTACCAAGAGGACTCCGGCCGTAGCGGCTGCATAGTCAAAAGGATCTGAGTGATCAAATGCTTCTAAAAAGGTGAGGGGGTGCTGGGTGGTGTCGAGGTAAGCAAGCAAATAGTTTTTGGAAAGTTCACCAGGGCCTGAGCAGAACGGTTGCTCTGGGGTGGCTCTGTACTCCTCTCCCAAAACATAGACGCCCTGGCTGTTTTTGAAGGTACAGAGGCAACTGCACATTTCATGATTGCAGTGGGCCGACTCCTGACCACGAAGTGGCATACAAGAGCTTTTCATCGGTTGTTCATGATCTTGCCAGTGAATGGCTGAAAGCAAAGAGTTGCCGGGAATGCGAAATATATGACCTTCGCCGTATAGTCCTGAACAGTGGCTTTGATTCAAAGATGCCCATTCAAATTCCAGCAGAGGATTAGTCATCAGGCAGGAAGGTTCTTTAATGTCTTGCCATGGGATGGTTTTTGATCCCTGGGCGCAAGAAACACAGGAGTGGGAAAACAGAAATAAGATCAGGAGGGTTGTACGGAGAGAGTGTGCAGATGAGGAAAGCATATGAGGCAATCTCAGTCGAGTTAGGCATGAACGAACGAGTATAGGAAATAGTTATCGACTGGCCGGATTCTGCTCGCTTTGGTCAAACCATCGCGATGGACAAAAACCGATGAGGGTGAGGCAGAGCCTAATGCTGAGGATATGGGCAGTCAGTGTCCTATCTCTCTGTATATCCGACTTCAGAAAAATAGTGGCTACCGATGTTGTTGAGAATTGACTTACACTGAATAGAAACGGATGTTGTAAAAACTAGAAAAATGATCAGGGATCGATCATGCGGCACCTACTATTTCTGCTCTGGACTTTGTCTTCCTTCAGCTGGGCCATTCTTGATGTGCCTTTTTATGAATCGGGTTGGCCCAAAGGGGATTATCAGAAAAGCTGCAAAGAATGCCGCCTTGAAGAAAATCGTCTGTTTTGCTCCTGTGAAGCCCCCGATAAGAAATTCTACAAACGCTCTCTGGATCTCTCCCTGTGCAGTTTTGATATTGTTTCGGTCAGAAAAGGTATTCTCCATTGTGAAACGGATTTGAGCGTAGTGCCCGACGATCCCATCGTCGAAGAGTTCGAGGAGGATTTTTCTGGACCTATGGACCTTTCTGATGACCTACCGTTGGGAAGCTATAGAAACTACTGCGAAAGCTGTTCTATTGAGGATGGAAGTCTGGAATGCAGCTGCAAGATAAGTGGCTGGTTCTGGGATTCATTCTACAAAGCCTCCTTACCTCTGGAAAGCTGCGATGAATCCGACAGAATTCTTTTTTCAGGAGGCCTTTTATTCTGTTCGCTCGATCATTTTCTTTCATTTCATGGTCTGAATACATCCTGCAGGGACTGCAAGTTACTGAAAGGTGGCAAATTAAGCTGTCGCTGTAATAAAACCCCATGCGGCTGGAGCAGTACTGATATTAAAAAGGGCAGGAATAAGGTCGTGGCAGAACTGAATGCTATACAGAATTGTTCTGCAGAGATTAATAACTGCAACGGGACATTGAGGTGTGGCGAGTGTTGGGCATGGGATTATTCTGATCAGACTCTCCTGAGCCGCCCCGTGGAAGGTCGGCATCCCAGACACGGTTACTGCTACCCGGATTCAATCTGGTAATTAGATAGACTATCGTTGGAAATCGACTAGAATTGCTTCTCTTGCCCTACAAAAAAGAAGCATAGAAGTACGGGCCTTCAACGCCTGAGAGATAGCTAATGTATAATGTCGCGCTATATGCCCTAACGGTAATAATCTGGGGTTCTACCTGGATAGCCATTACCTTTCAGCTGGGTGAAGTTCCTGTCCCCGTTTCCATCATTTACCGCTTTGCTATTGCCGGACTCGTGCTGTTTGTCATTCTTGGCCTGACTCGTAACCTGCAGAAACTGGATCGAAAGGATCACTTCTATAGCCTGTTGCAGGGCTGCTGCCTGTTTTGCTTTAACTTCTACTGTTTTTATTCTTCCATTCAGTACATCAACAGTGGCCTGAGTTCTGTGGTCTTTTCTGTTGCAACGGTAACGAATTGTGTTGCTAACTGGCTGTTTTATAAGAAAAAAACGTCTTTAAAGGTAGTTGCTGGGTCCATTGTTGGTCTGGTGGGTATTAGCGCAATGTTTTGGCCAGAGTTTTCATCCGGTGGAGATTGGCAGGAGACTTTAAAGGGCGTTTTACTGGCCATGCTGGGCACCGTTTTCTTTTCGTTGGGAAATATGATTTCCATTCGACATCAGAACAAGGGGCTCAAACCTCCAAGCACCAACGCCTGGGGAATGCTTTACGGCACTTGTGTTTTAACTTTGGTGACGTTAATTCAAGGCATTCCGTTTGTGCTCGACTGGCGTACCGAATATGTTGCAGCGCTTTTGTATTTGGCCATACCCGGTTCTGTGATTGTGTTTACCACTTATCTGCTTCTCGTAAGTCGAATTGGTGCTGACAGGGCCGCTTATGCCACGGTTCTGTTTCCAGCCGTAGCTCTCACCTTATCTACGGTATTTGAAGGCTACCATTGGAGCTCCATAGCGATTCTGGGTTTTGTTCTGGTGGCTTTGGGCAATGTCATTATCTTCTTCAAGTGGCCGTTCAGGGACAGACCTGCAGTCAGAGCTGAATCCTGTTAGTCAGTGACACTGTCTGCCTTGTTATCCAATCTTCAGGCTCTCTTATATAGAGTGAGGGAGCTAACACACAAAAGGAGAGGGATTATGGATGTACAAGGACTTTACTCCGCAATGGGGCACGGTAAATCTTATGAAACGGATAAAGCTGCAATAGATGGCGCTCTGTACAGTGCAGGAAAAACAGCGTTAAAGGCTGTTGGATGGTTTGCAGGGGCTACTGTCTGTTTCTATGGTGCAGCTATTTACTGTGGTGTGGATATGATTGATAAAACCTTTAAGGCCCTGACTGAGGAGCCAAAGCCTATTCAAAAGAGGAACTCTGAAAAATATACAGATCAGATGTCTTCACGCATAAACAAGAATATGACTGAAGAGGCTATGAAAACAGGACAGAACCCAGCAGCTTCAGCAGCGACTTGATGACAGGGAGGTGATAAGTTGGATAAAACGGGTGACTTTTTAAAGCCACCCTCCTTTCAGAGCCCACAGGCGGAGAGTAGTGATAGCAATGATCCAGGACTTCAGATTTCCAGATCGAAGTCCACAGAGCGACTATGCCCGTCCTATCTGCAAATACCGCATTCCAGTTCAGCTCCCGGCACTCCTATTCAACGAAGGCGAGCCAATACACAACCAGAAACGCCAAGCCCTCTGATTGTTGTCTCCAGGGAGAGCAGTGATCTCGGTGACAGTGGTAGTTATGTGGCTTATAAAGGGCAAAGAAGAATGTCTGGTCCAGATATTATTGTCCATGATTCCAGACGAAGAGAGTTACCTTCCATTCCATCTCCACCTGTAATGAAACAGGGGGAGTATTGGAAAATTCCTTTGAAGCCTGTCACCAGGGGACTGGATTCAAGAAGAGGGTCGATGCAGTCTCAAACCTCTGAAGATGAGGAATTTCAGAGCTTTCTCAAATCACCTGGATCGTTTTTAAGAAGAGGGTCTGCACCCGCACCTAAAGTGACGCGACGATCTCCAACGCCTCCTGATGCTTACAATCATAGAAAAGATTTGCCAACAATATGTGGGTTTGAAAGCGTTATAGCTCACCCCAGACAGGGTATTCCTGCTGAGCATTTGATCAGTCTTGCCCTGCGCTTGAAGTCGACCAAAGCGATTATGGGAGTCAGGCCATTCGACCGGATAGCCACGTCAATGGCGCTTTCCAGGAAAAAATCAAAAAGCCTGCCTTATAAACTCAAATCTTCGAACTGGGGACCCCATGCAGCATTGATGCCCCTTAATCAGTCTCTGAGTAAGTTAGCGGGAAGCAATAAGAAAGATATTGCCATTTTCCAGGCTTATGCTGATCTTCTTAGACGAGAAGCCGTGCCACTGGTGATCACAAAAGATCGATTGAAAGAACTCTCGGAGCTTTATTTTGGTCGCTCGGATCAGGCTGTGTTAGAAAATATGAGCTGGCAAGATGATGGCTCTGTCTATTTCACTGCAAGACCTGAAGGCTTCAAAGATGATTACCTGTATAGAGGAATATTGCAGGACAATGGTGAGTATCTGATCGAAATGAAAGAAGGCGCTGATTATGCTCCCTTCCAGCTGATTGATCTTATGCCTGATTATGATCTCAGTTTTTTGTATTTTCCCTTTGAAACCGTTGATTTGGGAGGAGAAGATAAAGTTCCTATTCCCATGGTTAGTCATGAAGTGGTTCAGCACCGCTTACAGGTTTATATGGAAAAAGGCCGAAGGGGCTCTTCTGGAGGAGAATCTTCAGCCAGTTATGCGATTCTGGAAGAGGGCGCAGCCAGCAGAAAGGTTTTCCTGAAAGACATGAATCAGCAATATGGCAATATGACTGTGCGAGAAAAGCAGTATCTTAGAACCCTGAACTGGGCAGTCAAACGACACCCTGATAAGAATCCTCTTTTCCATCATGGCGCGGATAACCAGAATCCGGTATCCGATCTGAAAACCAATTTTCCGATGACTGTCATTATTCCTGTTTCAGTAGGCTGTTTGACGGAAACGTTCTACATGGTAGAGAACAAGCAGCAGCTGAAAGCGTTGCTGAAAGAGCTAAAGGATTGCAAATACTATGTTCCGGTCAATCCGCTCTGGGAAGATGTCAAAGGTAACTATTCAGCACCCCTGATGATTTTGCAGGGATAAAAGGTTTTGGTTATAAGCCATGCCACACTTGAGTTTCAGAGGTACAAATATGCTGTACTTTCGTTTATCTCGTGGGTAGTTGCGGCA
>NZ_JBPCXO010000216.1:0-5937 GCF_051008435.1 Endozoicomonas sp.
AAGCGGAACAATTATGAACACAAGCTGATGCTGTAGATTAGACTGCAAAGTGTATGAAAACTGTACTCTCTTACCAAAAGTACAGCCTGCTCGCTCATTACCTCAAAGTTAAGCGGGACTTAAGGTAGGCGTGACCTAAATTGTCTGATGGGTCATAAACTGGTAACCCTGATAATGGACAGTTTGCACCCTAAATGCTTTCAGGGTGCCTGTGGTCGGAGCAAAACCGGAACACTTGTTTCAGACGTTCATCCCTCCTAACGGCCTTGATTCCATCTGAACTGTAATAGTCATATTAGCCATGAATTTAAATCACGCCTGTGCGAATTTCATGGGTCTTGGTGAGGAAAAAACATTTTCATGCGCGTAGCGTCGCCTATTGACCAATCGGACAGCACAGCTATGGTGAAGCAATCTTGTCAAAACCAATTTGCCAGATCGTCCAGAGAAAAGCCCCTGTACTCAATGTCATATCCCTTTAGTTGCTGCACCAGCTTGGTGGCTTTCTCCTGTAAATGAGTTTTGCGAATATTTTTCGGGTTACGCTTAATTTCAGCAATCAGGACTTTTTTATCCAGTTCATTGACCGCCACAAGGTCAATTTCATTCTGGTTCCCTCTTTCCCAGTAACTACCGACGATATTGTACTCACCGGTTTCTGCAGTCACTTCCCTGACGATTTCTTCCAGCCAGTGACCACTCCAGGTTGGGTAGTCTCGTTCAATGACTTTATGGATAAACGGGAAGTTACCAATCTCCACTGCGCTACGGTGCTTATAAATAAAGCGAAACCAGAATGCCAGGAAAGCATCGGCAATCCGATATTTAACCAACCGGGTTCCCGGTTTAGACAACACCGGTCGGTTTCGACTGATAATATCAAATTCATTTTCCAGGCGATCAAGCTGTGGTCCCACAGAAATACCCAGCAAAGATTCAATTTCAGGTCGGCTCTTACTACCAGAAGCGATAGCTGCCAGTATGGAAAAATAGGTACCATGCTCTGGCCCAAACTCTTCGGCCAGACGATAATGCCCTTCCTCAATGACCAGACTGTGTTCGTTAATCAGCTGCGACCAAAGATCGGTTGCAGGATCAATGTTAAACAGCCACTCCAGATATTTTGGAACACCGCCACTGAGCATATACCACTGCAAGAGTTTTTCAGGCGTAAACTCCTGCCGGTCATTCAGCATCTGGGCGATATAATGGCAGCGCAACGGCTGAAGGTTGATGCGATGATCAGCTCGACCAAATAATGGCTCACGTCCATCCTGAAACAGCCGGGTCATAAGGCTGTATAAAGAACCACAGCAAATCAGGTGCATACGGCTTTGTTGTCTGTATCGATCCCACAAATCCTGAAGTTCGGAAAAAAACGCTCGATTAACCCGTTGAATATCCTGAAACTCATCCAGTATGACGGTAACCGGTGTTGTGATGCTGAACTGCAACAGGATTTCCATGACTTCCCGAAGACGGGCAGGCTGACCAAATATGGGAATATTTAAAACCGTTCTGATTTGCTCAACAAACTCTTCACATAGCAATGACTCCTGTTTTCTGGACACAAACAGATAGATAGAGGCTGCAGAAGTATTACTCTGAGGAAAAGTTTTATTTAGCAGTGCGGTTTTACCTACTCTACGCCTTCCTACCACAGTCGTCAGGTGAGCAGTTCCCTTAGAAGCCTGTTCACTCCAACCCTGGAGCTGTTCAAGCTCATCTTCTCGGATATCAAATCTCATAGAATGTTATCGTAACTATTATTACCGTAATTGTTTCATCGTTTACCCATTCAAATGGGTGATAAAAGAAACGCTGTGCATAAATACAGCTTTATGATGCCAAAAGGAGTTTTATAAAGTCAGAACTGCACATCCAACGACACCAGTTCTCTGATTTCCTGATCAGACAACTCGGTAATCCATTGTTCGCCGCTGGCAACCGTTAGATCAGCCAGCTCTTTTTTGCCCTGAATCATGGCATCAATCTTTTCCTCAAAGGTGTTTTCAGTGATCAGGCGATGCACCTGGACATTGCGCTTCTGACCGATGCGATAAGCTCGGTCTGTGGCCTGGGCTTCCACCGCAGGATTCCACCAGAGATCATAATGAATGACCTGGCTGGCGGCTGTCAGGTTCAGCCCCGTGCCACCGGCTTTCAGGGACAGAATCATGGCTCGGGTGCGACCGTTATTCTGGAAGTCTTCGACGATCTCATCCCGCTTCTTGCGGGACTGGCCGCCATGCAGAAAAGGGACGTCCAGTGACATTTCCTGCTGTAATGTGTTTGCCAGTAATTCGCCCATGGTCGTGTACTGGGTAAAGATTAATACCTTTTCATCGGCGTCCATAGCCTCACGCATCAGCTCCATAAACAGCGCCAGCTTGCCGGACTCTTCTATGTCCATCCGGTCATGGTTCAGGAACTGCGCCGGGGCATTACATATCTGCTTTAAGGCATTGAGCAGTTTGAAAATAATGCCTCTGCGTTCAATGCCTTCTTCACTGGAAGTCAGGTCTTCCATGATGGTATTGACCGTATTCTGGTAAAGCGATGCCTGTTGTTTGCTCAGGTTACAGAAACGGTTGCTCTCCACTTTATCCGGCAAGTCGCTGATGATGGACTTATCGGTCTTCAGTCGTCTGAGAATAAACGGGCTGGTCAGTTTGCGGAAGCGGTCCAGACAATTCTGGTCACGGTCTTTTTCAATAGGCGTAGCCAGCTCTTCCTGAAATTTTTTCTGGGTGCCAAGATAACCTTTGTTGGTGAAATCAAATACGCTCCAGTATTCCCGCAGACGATTTTCAACCGGTGTGCCGCTCATACCAATACGGATATCGGATTTCAGCTTTTTAATGGCTTTGGTCTGCTGGGTACCGGGGTTTTTAATGTTCTGGGCTTCATCAATGACCAGTGTGCGCCAGCGGGGTTTGCCCAGAGTGGTGCTGTCGCTGCGGATCAGGCCGTAGCTGGTCAGGATAACATCATGGTCATCTTGATTGAGTTGTCGTTTGTTGCCGTGATAGACCTGCACCCGTAAATCCGGGGCAAAGCGTTCAATTTCCTTACGCCAGTTAGTGAGCAGGGAGGTGGGTGCGACCACCAGGGCTTTCTGTTTATCCAGCTGGCCATTTTCCTGCTGATGCAACAGCAGGGTGATGACCTGCAGGGTTTTACCCAGACCCATATCGTCTGCCAGCAATGAACCAAAACCGATGCGGGCATTCTGCGCCATCCATTCATAACCCCGTTGCTGATAAGGCCGAAGATTGGCTTTCAGGCTTGCTGGTAAAGGGGCAGGTTCACCTTGTAACAGCTGCTCAAACAGTTGTTGGGCGCTGTCGCCTAAATCCACTTTGGCACCATCCAGCTCACCGGACAGACCGGCTTTTAACAGATCAATACGGGACAGAGTTTCCGGTAAATTCTCCAGTTTTTTAAGCAGTTGCTGCAATTTGTTGTCATCGAGCATGACATACTGATCCAGCATCTTGACCAGGCCCTCAGAGCCCTGAAGCAGCTGGTTAAACTCGCTGACTGGAATGCGTTGGTCTCCTAGCGCCACCTGCCAGTCAAAATGTAACAACTGATCCAGGTTCATATAACTGACAGCGCTATCACTGCCACTTTTTGACAAAGACAAACTGAGCTGTGGGTACACCAGTTTTCGTAATCGTTTAGGTAATACCAGCTGAATGCCCAACATTTGTAAGGCTGGGAGGGTTTCCCGGAATATGGGGGTGAAAGCTTGAAGAGAATACTGTAACGGGTGGTGTTTCTTTTGAGTCTGGTAAAGCTGTTCAATAGCAGGCATATAATCAGCCAGCAATGCCAGATCCGTCAGCACGCTCACTTTGGTATTGGATAATGACCCGTCTTTAAACAGTTCAGGTAACGACAGCATGGCCTGCTTTTGTTCGACCCGAATATCAACGGACAGCTGCTCAGCCACCTGATCATCTTCTTCCGGAATATCCATCTCTTCAACCAGCAGGTGCAGACGGTGCTCCCGCTCTCCCAGTGATAACCGATTCAGCCAGTTACGAATCACTTTGGGGTAAGCAATGGTTTCAAACTGATTAAACAGGCAGGGTGATCCGGCAAAGAACAGACGGCAGATATCTTCTTTCCAGTATTTATCAGGGGCTGCTTCCATGGTGTGTTCCATAAAGAAGCTGATAATGGCATTGATGGCCAAGTGAATCTGGGTTTTGCTGTCAGCATAATGCAGCTGAGGCTTTTTGCAGTTTTGCGGGATTGTTTCCAATACCACAAAGTTTGGTGGGCACAGGTCATAGAATATTTGTAGCTGGGTTTTCACCGGATCACTGAGCAAGGCCGGTTGCCATTGTATCAGTGTCCAGTCGTCCTGTTGCATAAAGACTGCCGGAATACAGGCATGTTGCTGCACCAGCTTGACGCACAAACGATAGAGCCATTGCCAGAGCAGGGTTTTATGAAAAAATCGGCTACGCTCAGGGCTGTAGGTATTGCGTAATGACGCTAACAGGCTGATCCACTCATCCGGTTCATGCAATGCTTGTCCATTACTCGTGCTTTGGACTGAGTGAAAACGACCATTCTTGTCGAGCACCAGCCGGGTCAGGGTGAAGTCAGCAATATTAACGTCCAGCGTATTTTCTTTAGTCTGTTGCTTTTCATACTGGCTGACATAGCGGGCGCTGCGTTTATAAAAATCAGCTAATACCGTTTTGAACTCTTTGTCATAGAACAAAGGTTTTGGCGTCAGAATGCCCTGAATCCTCTCACCCAAAGGTTCAATGGTGCTGAGATCCAGTGATTCAAAGGTTGGGGACTGTGGCAACTGCCAGTCTTCAACCACGGGCTTGCGCTGCCAGAAGGACATAATCTGTGGTGGTGTATCGGCTTTCGCCAGAGACATACCCGTCTGTTTTTCAATGGCTCCGGGTAAATCCATTCCATGGAGGCGGAATACCATAAACGGGTCTTTATCAATCTCACTGGCGATCAGATAGATGACGGCGGCGATATGTTTGCACGGCATCGCCCAGTCCGGGCAGGAACAACTGGCTTCCATATCGTCCCAGTGTTTGGGGAATAGAGGGATTTTCTGCTGTTCCATCAGTGGCAACATCTGCACCGGCAGTTGACGGTTCAGTAATTTGGCGAGCAGAGCGGGACTCTGGCTGACAGCCGTTAAAATACTCTGTTGCTGCTTAACGGTAAAACCGGGCAGATGTACCTTGACCTTGTATGGCCTTGGTCGTCTTCCCTGAACATCCGCATGGGTCGAAGTGCCTTTAAGCTCTATATCGGATACCGAGCCATTACCGGCATAGCGACGCCCACGGGGCAGGCGGTTGCTGTAGTCAATGCCGTTAAAGGCTTCCAGCCATTGCTTACCCCACCAGGTCTGGCCGTAGTTTGCTGCCATTGGGTTGTCATCTCATCATTATCGCAATGGGGGTCACTGTAACGGTTTTGGCACGATTTGCACCTCTTTAACAGCCTTTCTGTACTTCCTGCCAGCGTTTGAATTGGGACGGTCTTAAACCGTAACGGGCTAATATGCCTTCATGTAAACGGCGTAACTCTTCAATAATCAGCGATGACAAAAAGGACTTCGCCTGCAAGTTACCACGCAGCGGATACCAAAAATCATGTCATGGGCTCGATGCACCGGTTAACGCCAGTCATTCCTTAACCGATACCCACCCGACAAACCCGCGTTAGGAATAAACCTCCGGTACACCCGCCTGACCATGGTCGTATCCACATGCCCCAGCATCCTTGCCACCCAGGCTTCATCCTCTCCAGCCTGTAACCTTAAGTCCCGCTTAACGATCTGAAGAAGTAAGACAGAATGAACTGAAAGGAGCGCCCTCTGTGCTGTTCAGGCAAAATACCTGTGTTAATAACAATGCACTTGCAAGGTGCTACACAGGGACG
>NZ_JBPCXO010000217.1:0-12020 GCF_051008435.1 Endozoicomonas sp.
CGAAGCCTTCAATGGTGTCATCAAGCGGATAATATACAAGGCATGTGGTTACAATGATCTTGATTATCTCTATCTAAAAATCAGGCAGGAGGCCCAAAAATGATCAGCCAACCTGTAAAAGGGCCCAAAAAGGGTGGGAATACCCAAAGGTTTATTTTTAGAAAATAGATTTAAAAAGCGATTTATTTTTTTCACTGATCAACATATTCACTGCTGAAAGGTTAATCAATAAAAAAGCTGAAGATGATTAAATATTCAAGTTTGTTTGAGAATAAAGGTATTTAAATAAAGAGCATAAGTTCAGATTGTTAGTCATTAATTCATGGGGAAATAGGCTAAGGAAAGTGTGAGTAAGCCCTGTGTATTCTCAGTAGGAGGCGAAGCCTTCAGCTTTTATGTTTTTAAAACTGAAAGCTTCTTGGCTGCTATAGCGCTACAGCATAGTGTTTGTCCAGTTTGCTGTACCCCAGCCCAACTTCCTTCATTACTTCTATGCGGGTTGGAATACGCTCTTTCAGAGATTCCACATGGGAGATGACGCCCACCATTTTGCCACTGGCATTCAGACTGTCCAAAGCGTTCAAAGCCATCTCCAGTGTTTCCTGATCCAGCGTGCCAAAACCTTCGTCCAAAAACAGAGAGTCAATGCTGGTCTTGTGGCTGACCAAATCAGAGAGTGCCAATGCCAGAGCCAGACTGACCAGAAAGCTTTCACCTCCTGAAAGGGTCTTGATATCTCTGGCCGTATCACCCTGCCAGGTATCAATGACTTCCATGCTGAGGGCTTCACCTGCTTTTCGATGCAGCTGGTAGCGACCATGCAGTCTTTGTAACTGCTGGTTAGCCAGGTAAATCAGATGGTCGAGGGTCAGTCCCTGGGCAAACTTACGGAATTTGTCGCCTTTGGCAGAGCCAATCAGACTGTTGAGGTGCTCCCAGACGGAAAATTGCTGTCTTTGCTGACTGATTTCATCCACCCAGTCAGACAGCTGCTGACGTCTTTTCTGATCTTCGGTCAGTGCTTGACGGATTTCACCCAACCGCTGATTGTTCAGACTCAGCTCAGCTTCCTGTTGTTTCAGACCGGTTAAGATCGCTTCAGAATCCTGCTCAGTCAGGGCTTCTTTCAATAGTTTTTCAAGGGCCGTTTCTGCCAGTTTGAAACGCTCGGTGCTGCTTGCAATGGCCTGATCCAGAGAGTGTTTTAATGCTTCCAGCTCCGCGCGTTGTTCAGGTGAAAGAAGTGCCTGCTCAAACTGTTCGCTGGAATCAAAAGGGCTTTCTGACAGAGTGAGCTGCCAGTGAGCTTCTTGCTCTTCCAGTTCAGACTGCTGGGT
The DNA here is from genome assembly GCF_051008435.1 of Endozoicomonas sp. Lineage (GTDB taxonomy): Bacteria > Pseudomonadota > Gammaproteobacteria > Pseudomonadales > Endozoicomonadaceae > Endozoicomonas_A. Next base: position 1,338 of record NZ_JBPCXO010000217.1, read on the forward strand.
CTTTTGATGAATGAGGTGTTGCTGGATGGAGCCGGATAACTCGCTGACCGCTCGCAGCGCAGTCTGAACGTCTGACTCTGCATTGTGAACATTCTGTTCAACGGTCACTATGGCCTGTTCGATTCTGATCCGTTCTTCGGCAACCTTCAGCTCGCCAAACAGAGTGAATCTCATGTCCTTGCGTTCTGCCTGTTCTCTGCTGATCTGTTCACATTGTCGGGTCAGCTGATTCGCCTGTTGTCGCGACTGCAACAGATGCTGTTCAAGGAGTTGTATCTCATGACCGAGGCTTTGAAGAGCCTGTTGTTGCTCTGTGCTTTGTTGGTGGTACGCAGTCCAGCGATCTTTTCGCTCAACCTGACTGGTGAGCCAGCTGTCCTGACTTTCAAGGGTGGGTAAGGCTGCTTTCAGTGAGCACTGCAGTGAGGATTGTAGAGTGGTTTCCAGTTGTCCCAGCTCCTGCTCTTGGTGGGTGATCTGCTGGGTTAATGTTTTGACCTGTTCTGCAGCCTGATTGAGCTGCTGCTGTAACAACGCAAGTTGCGACTGGTTCTGGTCAAACTGCTGTTGCTCCTGTGTTGCTGTCTTCTGGGCACTTTGCAGCTGCTGGGTGATGGTATCCAGCTGTTTGACTTGTTCTTTAACTGCCGCCAGTTGTTCCCCGGTGTTGATTAGCCAGGCTCGAGCCGATTCAGTATCAGAGATATTGAGTTGAATCTGCAGTGACTGACAAAGTTTCTGCCATTCTTCCTGTGTCGATGCCTGCTGATTTTGTAATTCCAGCAGGCGCTTTTCTGAAGTGGAACAAAGCGTTTTCAGTTCTGTTTCCAGCTGCTTTTTCCGGGTTCCCTGCTGCTCCAGTTCTGCCACGAGCTGCTTCTTTTCAGCCAGACGGTGCACGGTTGAATCGACGTCTATCTGCTGATAATTCTGTACGGCAGGATGCGCTTTTGAACCACAGAGTGGGCAGGCTTCACCTTCTTTCAGGTTATTACGATGTTCACTCAGACTGGCAATCCTCTGCTCCTGCAGTAGCAGAGTTTCCAGGTCTTTCTGGTGCAGGACTTCTTTTCTGTAAAGGTCTCTTTGTTGACCCAATTCTGTCTGAACAGTGCTCAGCTGCCTGCTGTTTTCATCCAGCGTCGTTTTCTCGGTTGAGAGGTGGGTCACGGTTTCAAGATGCTGCTTAACCAGGGTTTTGAGCTGCTGGCACAGAGGAACTTTGTCCTGCAGGTATCGTTGTTGCTCCCTGATTGAAGACTCTTCCTGCCCTTGAAGCCAATGCTCACGCTGAGTCTGCTGTTGTTGCAGCTGCTGGCTGGCCTGAGCTAATTTCCCCTGGCTGACTTTCTGCTGCTCAAGCAACTGCTGATGCTGGGTGTTGTCCTGTTCAATCTGTGTATTGCGCTCTTTCAGAGAATGCCTGATCTGATTGATCTGCTGAATCAACGATCTTCTTTGATCAAACTGTGAATGCCAGAGCGGCAGTTGTTCTGCCAGCTTTTCATGATGAGTATTGTGAGTCAGATAGTCAGAGGCTTGTTTGAGTGATTGCTGCAGTTGTTGACGATTTGTCAGCAGCTCTGAGCGTTGTTCTTCCTGGCCCTCAAGGATTGTCTGAATCTCTTTCTGCGATGCAGAGAGCTCGGCCTGGTTGCGTTCAGCTTCAGCTATTTGCAGATCCAGAGGAATGATCTGGTCCGCAATCAGTTTCTCGGTTTCTGCTTTTTGCTGTTTAACCTGACCCAGATTTTCCTGTGCCTTTCTGCTGGCCTGTTCTTTTTCAGCCAGTGCTTCCTTGAGCTTTTGCTCCTGTTCATGCAGTTCGTTAATCTGCTTGTGGCGGGCACTCGCAGCCGCTTTTAGAGTCGACAGCTGATCATAGAAAGGCTTTATTTCCAGTGCAGGTATCGATTCTTCCAGCTTTTTCAACGTTTCACGGCTGGCTTCCCTTTGCTCCAGATGTTGCTGGTGCAATTGCTGAGACGTTTGCTTTTCTTGCTCAAGCTCTGCTTTCTTTTCCAACCAGGTGTGTTGTTTGTTTAGATCATTAATCTGGCTCTGTATCTTGCTGGTGGATTCGGTCAGAGTGGTTTTTTCTTGGGCGAGCTGTTCCAGGACACTGTCTTCTAACAGCTCAACCCCTTCGGTTCGGGCCTGAAGTAGATTGAGTTTTTCTTGCTCTGTCCGGGCTCGCTCGAAGACCTGACGGGATATCTCTCCATAGATGTCAGTGCCTGTCAGTTCTTCCAGAAGTTCTGCCCGGTCATTGGCACTGGCCTGCAGAAAAGCGGCAAAACCGCCCTGAGCCAGCATCATGGATTTGGTGAAACGACCGAAATCCAGACCGGTAATATCACTGACTTTTTTCAGCTTGTCGTTGATGCGACTGGTAATGATGGAGCCATCCAGCTTTGCCAGCTCTACCTGTGGACTCTGCAACTTGCCGTCTGCTTTGCCTCTGGCTCGACGTTGTGACCAGAAGGAGCGATAACCCTGACCCTGAACTTCAAATTCCACTTCCGCCAGAGATTCTGCCGTATGGCGTGTCATCAGTTCATTATCGCTGGCCGAAATGGTGTTAAGGCGAGGTGTCTGGTGATACAGAGCCAGACAGATGGCGTCCAGCAGAGTGGTTTTTCCTGCACCTGTAGGACCGGTAATAGCAAAAAGACCATTGTTGCGGAAAGTGTCTTCGGTGAAATCAATTTTCCACTCACCTTTGAGCGAGTTGATGTTCTTCAGGCGTAAACTGAGGATTTTCAAACCATCAACTCCTTCTCATCTTTGAGCTCAGGCTTTTTGTCGTTTTCATCAGCCTCATCAAGATTAGAAAGGATTTCATTAAAAGCCTGGTTGAGTGTCGCCAGGCGTTGTTCATCCAGCTCTTCATCGTTCAGTCTTCGGGCAAATACTTCCGCCACGTCGAGTTCATCCAGCGTCTCCTTGCTTTCACTTTGCAAAGAAGTACTGTTAGTTTCACGTTTTCGACGCACTCTCAATACTTCCAGATGCCTGTCTTCAAGCATGTTTTGAATAGGCTTTTGAAGGTCAGTGAGGTAGTCGTCGGTGCTGACTTCCAGCTCCAGCCAGGTGGTTAGCGGAGAGTCGTCATCTATCTGTTTCAACGCCTGCTGAATGGTTTCCAGGTTGCCTTTGATACTCTTGAGCGAGCGAAATATGGGAACATCCAGCTCTGTGATTTGCGGGGGAGTTTCAGGTTCAAGATCAACCAGCAAGACTTGCTTGCCACGGGACGTTTCGTCAAAACTGAGTGGCAGCGGAGAACCTGAATAGCGGATATGATCCTGGTCTGAGACTTTCTGGGCTCGGTGCAGGTGCCCAAGGGCTATATAGTCTGCAGGAGGAAAAGCACTGGCAGGAAAAGCCGACAATGTACCAATATAAATTTCGCGTACTGATTCGGTCATTTGGCCGCCGACAGTGGTCAGATGTCCGGTCGCTACAGTTGGAAGCTTTTTGTCTGAAGCCAGCTCGAATACTTTTTGATAATGCTCAGCAATGGCGTTCTGCAGCGCCTGTTGTTTATCCGTGTCACTGTCTCCCGCCCGACTTTCCAGAACATCTCTGGGGCGGATAAAGGGTATGGCGCATACCACGGCTCCGGGGTCGCCCTGATGGTTTTTCAAAACCACTACCTGCTCTTCCAGAGCTTCTGTAACCCCTCCGACAACATGGGCATTCAGGCAGGCCAGCAGATCCCTGGATTCATTCAGAGTGGCTACTGAATCATGGTTACCGCCAACAATAATCAGTTGCTGACAGCGGGTTTTCTGCAGGTCGACAATAAAGCGGTTGTAGAGCGTTCGTGCATAGCTGGGAGGTGTTCCGGTATCAAAAACATCACCGGCAATAATCATCGCGTCTACAGAGTGTTCGTTAACGGCTTCCAGCAGCCAGCGGATAAATGCCTGGTGTTCAAGCTCACGGCTCTTGCCCATAAAATGCTGGCCGAGATGCCAGTCAGACGTGTGGAGGATGCGCATGCTTCGAAGACTAACCAGAAAGACAGGGGACTATACAGAATACCCTTCAGAGTCTGGACTGTCAGTGATCCATGAATTGTTTTTGCCACTCTTTGGGTGATATTCCCGTCCTGCTGCGAAAGATTCGAGCCAGTGTGGAGGTGTTTTCGTAACCGACTTCATTGGCGACCCATCCCACGCGCTTACCTTTCTTCAGATGTGTTTTGGCCACTTCAACCCGCCAGGTGGCAATATAATCGCCCGGTGTTTGGCCATTGACCTCCCTGAAGTGAGCTGCAAACCGAGAGCGGGCCATATTGGCCAGCTCTGCCAGTTCCACCAGATTCCAGTTTTTGGCCGGTTCTTTATGAATGGCTTCCATGGATCTGGCCAGTCGCGAGTCGGCCAGCCCTGCCATTAGACCCACGTCCACCTGATGATTATTGATGACCCAGCGAAGCAGTTGCACGATCAGGACTTCACAAAGGCGATCCATCACCAGCTGGCGCGCACATTTGCTGCCAAAGGCTTCTTCAAACAGCCATTCAACGGTTTCTTTGAATCTGTGGTCACGATTGACCGGAATGCTGATCATGGAAGGCAGGGAGCTGGCGAGAGGGTTGCTGGGGCCTGCGCCATAATGGACTTCGGCACAAACCACCTCCGTATTGGAATCTTTCTCTGCCCTGATGGTGTGAGGCACCGGTCTGGGATAAAAAATCAGGGTAGGCTCGTTGAAAATAACAGGGGCTTTCCCCGGTTCGTGAGCTTCCAGCTCTCCCTGCTTCAACAGGTGAATATGGCCCGTCTGACTCTTCTCATCTTCAAAGGAGCCCAGTCCACACAGCTGGCCGGTGTAAAACACTCCGGTGGAAAAGGAAAACTGGTTGAGAATCGATGTAAGTTTATCCATGAGACGAACTAATCCATAAAAGAGACGATTTGAGCCAGATCATCTCACAGCTTACTTATTATTACTCATGAAGGTATAGAAAAACTCATCACCAGCCTTGAGAGAAAGCGGTACTTTTCATGGCTGTACAGAGCATAAAAAGCACTTTTAGCCATTCAGGGAGATAGATTCAATGAGTGTTCATGAACTTACCGATCACAATCATTTTGAGCGTATCAACAATCATTCGGACTGGTTCCTGGTCGATTTCTGGGCAACCTGGTGCGGTCCCTGCAAAGTCATGAATCCGGTCATCGAGAAGATTGGTGACAGCTATGAAGGTCAGGTAGCGACCAGTAAAGCGAACGTTGATGAGCTTCAGGAGCTGGCTAAAAAATACGGTATCCGTGGCGTACCTACATTGATTTTGTTTCACAAGGGTCAGGCGGTTGATCAGCTGGTGGGGTCAAAACCGGAAAAGGCCGTGACCCAGTGGCTGGACAATCATATCGCCAAGGCTAAGAAATCCTGAGCCTTGGACTATTCGTCGAGTTTATTTATTTACCTTGCAGGAGATGTTTAACAGTACTGAGTGTTTATTTGTTGTGTCTTTTGCGGGACTTATTCCCCAAGCCGGTCCCGCAGCTTTTTTTCTTTCATGGTTCGTCCGAATTACCATTCGATGGGCGCTGCTTCCAGTTCCCCCCAGGCATCATTACCCCACAGTGGCACGGTTGACATAGAGTGCTTGTGGCTGCCTTCTACTTCTTTTGTTGAATAGCTGAGATAGATCAGTGTTTTGTTCTGAGCGTCCCAGATCCGGCGAATCTTCAGTGACTTGAACAGTATACTCTTGGACGACTTGAACACGATTTCTCCACTGGGACTCTTATCGATGGCCTTAATCATATCCAGGCTGATTGGACCGGTCTGGCGGCAGGAGATCCCCATATCGGAAGGATCAGCAAAGCTTAGGTCCGCTTTGACATGGCTGATATGGCAAGTGACGCCACTGATCAAAGGATCATTCACCTTCTCAATTTTGATGTCTTTGGTGGTAAACAGGCCGAGGCTGACATTGCCCACTTCGTTTTCATTGGAGCAGCCCGTCAAAAGCAGCATAGCGGTGATTATAGGCAGTAAAAGTTTCATGGCAGTACCTGTTCCAGTAGAAGAGTTCGAGTAAGAGGTTTCCTGATGTTCAGACTCCGGACATTAATAACAAAACATTGATCTGTGAGATAGGCCTGTTCATGGAAAGGTGGTAGTGTAACCGGTTACATTAAGCTGAAAAAAATGATGACAAACGCTCATCATCCGGCTAAACAGAATTCAGAAGGTCTACAAACGGGTGTTACATTATGCGCTTAATTCCTCTATCCGCTAAAGCCGACGTGGGCAAATGGGCTGCTAAACACATTGCCAGGCGGATCAACGAGTTCAAACCAACGGTTGATAAGCCCTTTGTGCTGGGACTGCCGACAGGCAGTACACCAATGGCTACCTATAAGAACCTGATTGAGATGAATTGTGCGGGTGAGGTTAGTTTTGAGCACGTAGTGACTTTTAACATGGATGAGTATGTGGGTATTCCTGCGGATCATTCAGAATCCTATCGTACCTTCATGTTCAAAAATTTCTTTGAACATATTGATATCTGTCACGAGAACATCAATCTGCTCAACGGTAATCCGGAAGACCTGGAAGCAGAATGTCAGCGCTATGAAGACAAGATCAAGTCTTACGGTGGTATTGAGCTGTTCATGGGCGGTGTAGGTCACGATGGGCACATTGCTTTCAATGAGCCGGGTTCGTCCCTGAGTTCCCGTACTCGTATCAAAACACTGACGGACAAAACCCGTCAGGCCAATTCCCGTTTCTTTAACAACGATATTAATCAGGTTCCCAAACTGTCCCTGACTATTGGTGTTGGTACTTTGATGGACGCTCGTGAAGTCATGATTCTGGTCACCGGTGCAGACAAGGCTTATGCCCTGCATGCTGCGGTAGAAGGGTCTGTGAATCACCTGTGGACGATTTCTGCCATGCAGATGCATCGCAAAGCCATGATCGTCTGTGATGAGGACGCAACCATGGAGCTGCGAGTGAAAACCCTGAAATACTTTACTGAACTGGAAGCTGAAAATATTCGCGGTTTGTGACTATCAGCTAGCCGTTTTTTAGCATACCTCGAATGAGCGTACTGCCCTTTTCCAGCTTCTGACAAGATGGTTAAACCATCAATTCAGAGGCTGGAGCCGCTATGTTGCTTGAAGAAACAACGTCTTTTAAAGGGAAGACGGTCTTCCTGTCGGGCGGCTCAAGAGGCATCGGACTGGCCATAGCTCAGCGTTTTGCCAGGGCGGGGGCCAATATTGCCATTTGTTCAAAAACGGCTGACCCTCACCCCAAATTACCCGGAACGATTCATGAAACCGCTGAACAGGTGAATGCACTGGGTGGCAAGGCGCTGCCTATTGTCATGGATGTCAGGGATGAGAATGCCGTAAAAGCCGCTGTAGAGAAAACAGTGGCGACTTTTGGTGGCATTGATATCTGTATCAATAATGCGGCTGCTTTCTGGATGGAACACTCCATGGCAACGGCCACGAAAAGACATGATCTGTTGTTTGATATCAATGAGCGCGGAACGTTTCTGGTCACTCAGGCCTGTTATCCCCATCTGAAGAAATCCGAAAACCCTCACATTCTCAATCTGGCTCCACCTTTGGATCTTAAACCTGTCTGGTTTAAATACACTTCACCTTATTCAGTCTCTAAGTTTGCGGTCAGCCTTTATTCTCTGGGGTGGGCTTCGGAATTCAAAGAAGACAAAATTGCCGTCAATACCTTATGGCCCAGAGTGGGAATTGATTCCCCGGCGGCTATTGTTCATGGCGGTGAATCTTTACGGTCAGAGTTCCGAAAGCCTGAAATCATGGCCGATGCGGCGTTTGCTATTGTCTCCAAATCCTCCGATGCATTTACCGGTAATTTCTGTATTGATGACACGCTGCTCTATGAAGAAGGGGGCAGAGACCTCGAGCAGTACAGCATGGTGCCTGGCAATGCTCTGGTGCCTGATTATTTTGTACCTGAAAGTATTCCTGTGCCTCCGGGTGTGAAATTGAGTAAGCCCAGACTCTACGATTTTTATGAGGATGATGAGTCATCGTCCTGAAAAGAACCCTATTGTCAGAATGACTGACAGGCTTGTTATGAACACAGAGCAGACAGAGGAAGTCAAAAGAGCAGATTAATGAGAAAAGGAGTTCTCCCTTGAGTTTTGGCTTTCCAACTTTAGACGATGTCACTCCCCTTATTCCGGACACTCCGGCGACTGTCTGTGCCGGTCAGGATGAAGGCCAGGCCTCAATGTCTGGTCGATCGGTTGCGAAGTCATCTGCGAAAGCTTTTGAAATAGGCAAAGCGGTTCTCAGTGAGCTGGATTTACAGCAACTGCAAAATAATAACCTGGCCTATAAGTCAGTCATTGACCTGACCAAACTGCCATTCAGCCAGCTTTTGATGCCCGAACACTATTTCCCCGATACCTTCTGTAGCCATCTTGGCCGCTATCTGGCCGCTAACCAGCACCGCAGCCGGAGTAATTTTTCGCGCCTGCATACCAATAAATTGCCTAAACAGACCATGGCTAAATCACCACAAGCGATGAAAGCCCTGGTCGCTCTGGAGTATTTGTCGGATATTCGACGGTTGGTGGGGCCTCTTGCGCAGCTGGGTAGCGAGTTCAGGGAGTTTTATCATCAGCAGACAGGGAGATCTTATCCTGAAACGGCTGTTGAAGACTTTTGTGAAATAGAAGAAAGGGGCTATACCGCAAGACAAACCTATCTGCTGAAAAATAAAGAGCATGTTAATTCACCCGCTTCTGTGGAGTATGCAAAGCAGCAATCACTTCGTATCCCAAAAAGAAAACCAGGTGCTGAGCATACGGATCTAAAAGGTTCAAAACATTTGCAGGCATTCCTGAGAGAAAAGTTGAGAGCGGTGGGGATTGAGGGACCTTTATGTGAACTTCTTGGCTTTGTGCCTTCCAAAGTGGCGAATCCAAGAGTCAGAGAGAGTGGCTTTATCGACAGTCACTGGTCACTCAACTTTCTGCATGGGAATGAGACGCACCTGATCCAGCTAGTCCTGTTGGTCGAGGCCGGTATTCTGGATAAGGATTCATTAGCCTATCTGATTGATCATGGATTATGGGGCTGGGTGCTGGACAGAATCTATGTGTCAGCCTGTGACGGCTACTCCATCATTGCTCCGGAACCAAAAGATAAACAGATGGTTCACACCCTGGAAGGTATGTCCGATGAACTGGATATTTCCCTGATTAACATGCAGGGAGCAGAAGCTGCTCTGTGTGCCAATGGCCCCAGTTTCATGCATCGTTTCTTCCTGGCGGGAGAGTTCTCACAGACAATAGAGTGTCTGTCTAAAGATCTGGATGAAGACGGAAGAGTTGAGTTGATTACCCGGGTTCTGGGGATGAAACCCAGTGATTCAGACGTGCATAACAAGTCACTTCTGAGAGATATCACAAGAAACCTGACAGCACTGGAGAGTTGTATTACCCATAAACAGCTGAAAAGCATGGATCACATAGCGAGCACGATGGGTCTTCATTCGTCCGATGAGCTGTTTAAGGATCTGAGTGATACCTATAGTTTTGTAGGGCGGGAGAAAGCAGAGCCCGTGATCAGGGAAAAAGCGAAAAGACACCTGTCAAAAGGCAGAAGAGTGCTGGGTATCAAGCCAGGCTCAACCAAAGCCAAAGTGTTGGATCTGCGTTCAGACTTAAGCAAATATCAGTCGTTTGTTGTCTATCGCGGCTGACTCAACGGGGATACACCATAAAAGCGGTGTACCTTTCCAGATTAGAGTGCTCATCCAGTCTTACTTTTTTTGTCTCCTGGCTATTAATGCCATACACTTTTTTGCCACTGGCAATGTCTCTTCTGGCTTCTTCTCTGACACATTTTTCTACTTGAGGGGTGCCGGTTGAAAACTGGCCATTCAGAGACTTATCTCGGGTGAGAACCGTCTCGGGTGGTTGGCACTGAAATTCAGAGATCTCTCCCAGTGTCTTCAGTTGATCGTTACGAATAATCCACTCAATGAGGGCCAGGTTATTTTCAACCTCCTTGAGTATTCGAATGTTCTCATCATCACTTTTTCCAGGAAGTTGTTGCAGAATATTCTGAATGAATAAGGCCCGCCCTGCTGGGGGAAGCTGGCTGTTTAGCTGCCTGATAGCCAGTGAAAACTCACTACCGAGCAGCCGGGTATGAAGGGCATCTGGAGAATTGCCCAGTAGGGCTCGTCTTAAGCCTATCAGTGAAAGTCGGGCGGGAGTTGTATCGGAGTGATCAAGGCCCAGATTATCCAGCATTTTCAGATCGTCTTCTTGCGGATCTTTCACTGTGAATGTGTCAAAAGACAAGAAACTGTTGAACTCCATGATCAGTGTCCAGAAATCGTGTTTTAGTACTTACGCATTGATGGCACCTGCTAATTTTGGTAGCAGGTGGTCTTTACTCTTTGCAAAACTCTCAATGAATTTACCAACCGTCTCTTTAAATAGCCCCCGTTGGTGCTGATAAATATTCGTAAACTCTTGCGCTATCTGCATTTTCTGAAGATAAACAAAACTCAATAGGCTGGCAAATATGTGATTTCTCACCGGTCGCTCACTGCGAACCTGAAAATGCTCGATATGGCAAACTTGTTTGATCGCTCTGTGATACTGCTCAATCTGCCAGTGCTGATCATGGATCTGAGTGAAGT
>NZ_JBPCXO010000218.1:0-45547 GCF_051008435.1 Endozoicomonas sp.
GTAGGCATATGGCGGGGCGAGATCTTGGTAAACGGGAGCCTACGGAATCACTCAAATCTCATGCTGGGAAATTTGAATTATTGGATGCAGCCTGATTGTCAAGTGAGAAAAACTGCAGAATCGAGTAACAGCATTTTCCTCGACAAGCATATTGATCTAAATGAAGCGATTCTTAAGTCTTTGTTCTATAAGTGTTGAATAGCATCTTGGGGATTAAGGTGGAAGGCAGCGGATAATTTGAAGGAATGATACTGAAGCGTAGTCTGTCAGGATATTAGAACAGTCCACTTATTTCTGTCACTGCTATTGAAGTGAGTGTAATGCCTGTTTTTTCCTCACTGGCGAAGGTTTTTTCACCCACGTACAATAAGCCTCAATATTATTTCATCTCGTTGGCCCTCGCCCATCACACAGGTTTCTGCTCCACATGGATCACTCTGTTCACAACAAAATCGTAAGTTTTATCTGGTCAATAGCCGACGACTGTCTGCGGGATGTGTACGTTCGGGGTAAGTACCGTGACGTGATTTTGCCCATGTTTGTCCTGCGTCGTCTGGATTGTCTGCTGGAAGAGACGAAAGAACAGGTGAAAGAAGAGGTCGCTTTCCAGATGGCAGAGTTCGGCCTGCCGGATCAGGACCCGGACGCCTTGCGGGAAGCCTCTGGCTATGTGTTCTACAACATTGCCGATGTTAGCCTGAAAGACTTAACCGGCAACCCTTCGCAACTGGAAAATAATTTCAAACATTATCTGGATAGTTTCTCCGATAACGTTAAAGAGATCATCGAGAAGTTTGACCTGTACAACCATATTAAAAAACTGGCCAGTGCCAATAAACTGCACGATGTGATTGAGAAATTCTTATCGCCGGATATCAACCTGACGCCCCAACCAGGCAAAGACGCAGAAGGGCGTAACTTGCCGCCACTCACCAACCTGGGTATGGGGTACGTGTTTGAAAACCTTATTCGCCGGTTTAATGAAGAGAACAACGAAGAAGCCGGAGAACACTTTACTCCCCGTGAAGTGATCAAGCTGATGACCCATTTCCTGTTTCTGGAAGTGAAAGACGAGCTCCCTCCGGTGATGACTATCTACGATCCCGCCTGTGGTTCTGGCGGTATGCTCACCGAATCCCAGAACTTTATTACGAACCCTAAAGGGGATATTGCTTCCAGTTCTGCTGTTCATCTCTATGGCAAGGAGATCAACGGCGAGACTTACGCTATTTGTAAGTCCGATATGATGATCAAGGGCAATAACCCGGATAACATTAAGTTTGGCTCCACTATTGCTGGCAACGACTTTGAAGGGACTCGCTTTGACTTTATGCTCTCCAATCCGCCTTATGGTAAGAGCTGGTCTACCGAGCAGAAATTTGTCGTTGAGGGTAAGGATATTCTTCAGCCTCGTTTTGAGGTAAACCTGCCCGATTACAAAGGCGTACACAGCTTTCAGAAAGCCTACCCATCCTCCTCAGACGGCCAGCTTCTGTTTCTGATGGAAATGGTGGACAAAATGAAGTCGGCCAAAGAAAACGGTGTAGGCTCTCGCATTGCCTCGGTTCATAACGGTTCCTCCCTGTTTACGGGTCAGGCTGGTGGAGGGGAAAGTAATATCCGCCGCTATATCGTCGAAAATGATTTTCTCGAAGCCATTATCCAGCTGCCCAACAACCTGTTTTATAACACCGGCATCACTACCTATATCTGGATTCTGAACAACAACAAACCACAGCACCGTAAAGGTAAAGTACAGCTGCTCAATGCCCAGGACATGTACCGAAAGCTCCGTAAGAATCTTGGTGAGAAAAACTGCGAGCTGACCGACGAGCACATTAACGAGTTGACCAGGCTCTATCACGACATGGCCGATACGGATCAGAGCGAGATTGCCAAAGTGTTCAACAACAGTGACTTCGGGTACTACAAGGTTACCGTAGAGCGTCCCCTGCGTAAGTCTGCACAGTTCACTGAAGAACGTGTGAACGGGTTGCGTTTTGTTGCTGCCTTGCAGGATGAAATGGCGTGGATGTATCAGCAGTACGGCGATGCTATTTATGACAAGAAAGCCCTGAAAGAGCACCGCAAAGCCATTATCCAGCACTTTGAAGATCAGGGCGACAGCCTCACCAGAAAGAACCGGGACAAACTGCTGGCCCAAAAAACCTGGGATGACCAGAATAAGCTGATGCAGCACGCCCGGCAAATTATGGAAAAAATGGGGCAGAAACAGACCGATGATTTCAATGCCTTCAAAAATGACTTTAACAACTTCGTAAAAGCCCTTGGCTTTAAACTTTCAGCCGGTGAAAAAAACCAGATTCTCAATGCTGTCAGCTGGCGGGATGAAAAGGCCAAACCGGTGATAAAAAAGACTCACACGCTCACTAAAGAGGATGCTTATGAACTGGCAGAAAGCTTTGAAGTGAAAACCGGCTGTCTGCAAGATTTTGGTTATTGGGCAGCTCTGAGCGGAAACAGGAAGGAAGCTGGAAAGTACAGAGAGTACGAACCGGATTCCGAACTCCGTGACACCGAAAACGTCCCTCTACACGAGGATGTTCACCAGTATTTTATTGATGAAGTGCGGCCCCATGTAGATGACGCCTGGTTAGCGCTGGATAAAACCCTCATTGGTTGTGAAATCAGCTTTAACAAATACTTTTACCAGCATAAGCCTCTGCGCTCTCTGGAAGCTGTGACGGGGGATATTCTGCGACTGGAGAGTGAAACGGAAGGCTTGTTGAAGAAGCTGGTAAGTTTTGGGGAGCAGCCATGAGCGAACAAACAGTAGTGTTGGAGGCTTCTCTTCAATTTCCGAAATATGATGCGTATAAAGAATCTGGCGTAGAGTGGTTGGGTGCAATTCCTGAGCACTGGTCAGTCTCTCGTAACCTCGGATTGTTTGATGAGAGAAAAGAAGTCAATCAACCAAGTATGGAGTTGTTGGCTGTCACTATCAAACGAGGTGTTATCAAACAGTCGAAAATAACGACGAAGAAAGACTCCTCAAATGAGGATAAGTCAAAGTACAAAGTCGTCCGAAAGGGCGATTTGGCTTACAACAAAATGCGTATGTGGCAAGGTGCGATTGGTGAATCCAAATATGATGGGATTGTTAGTCCTGCTTATATTATTTTGAATACGAGGAACAGGCTGTATTCGCGATATTTCCATTACCTATATCGCACCAAACAATTCATTGCAGAAGCTAATAGGCATTCCTATGGACTGTGTGATGATATGAATAGTCTGCGATATGAGCATTTTAGAACCATATACTCTCCCACTCCACCAGAGCATGATGTTTCTCGAATTGTCGATTTTCTCGACCACAAAACCGATGAGATCGATGCAGTCATTGCTAAAAAGCAGGAACTGACCCGGCTACTGAACGAGCAGAAAACCATTCTGATTAACAGGACTGTCACTAAGGGACTAAATTCCAATGTCAAAATGAAAGACAGTGGTGTGGCTTGGATTGGGGAGATTCCTGAGCATTGGAATGTTATTGCAAATAGACGAATCTTAAAGAAAATTGAACAGGGAACTAGCCCTTCGATCAAGAACTTGGAATTGTATTCTGGGTTTTCTGTAGTAAAGCTAAGCGCAATAAAAAAAGGAAAATATATCAATGGAGAAGACAAAGAGATAAGCCCTCAAGAGTTTGAAGCTGCATATGAAATAAAGCGTGGAGATCTTCTGATGACCAGAGGAAATACTCCTGAGCTAGTGGCTGATGTTGCTTATGTTGCAGAAGAACCAGATAAGGGGGTAATGATGCCTGATTTGGTTTATAGGCTTACATACGATCAGACTAAGGTTTCTCACAGCTACCTGGTCTATGTACTTCAGGCATCATCTGTGCGTCATCAGATAAAGGTATCTGCAAGAGGATCAAGCCACACAATGGTTAAAGTGTCGCAAGATCATATTAAATCTTGGTGGATTCCAATACCTCCTACAAAGCAAGAGTGCGATGACCTTACTCAACACCTTAATGAGCAATGCTCTGCGGTTATGGAAACTATAGATGCTGCACAAAAAGAAATTGAAGCGCTTAAAGAATTCAAGCAAACCCTGATCACCTACACCACCACCGGAAAAATCAAAGTCTAGGAAAGGAGTCCACATGGTCAGCAATACCGGCGAAGACGCACTGGAACAAGCCATAGAGATCGCCCTGACCGGCGACTGTCGTGAAACCCGTGGGGCAGCGGCGCAACCATCGGCAGCTTACGGACAGGCAAAGCAACAGGGGCAAGGCTACGTAGCAGGCAATCCTGCGGATTTCGACAAACGCTTTGCCATCGACAAAACCCTGTTCTGGCAGTTTTTGCACGCCACGCAACCGGAAGAGCTGACCAAGCTGAAAAACCTGCCCAACTGGGAACAGCTGGTACTGGATCGGCTGAGCAATAAAATCCGAAAGGATGGTGTGGTCACAGTACTGAAGAAGGGATTACAGATAAACGACGCCCACCTTCAATTGTTGCGTAAGGGGATTTATAACAGCCTGAACCCGAACCAGAAAACCCTGTTTGAACAGAACATCTTCTCGATTACCCGACAGGTGCATTATTCTGAAACGGAGCCTCACAAGTCGGTGGATATGGTGCTGTTTGTCAATGGTCTGGCGCTGGCTACATTCGAATTAAAAAAGCCCCAGACCCACCAAACCGTTCACAACGCCATGAAGCAGTACCGGGAAACCCGTGACCCGAAAACCACGCTGTTCCGTTTTGGGCAATGTCTGGTGCATTTTGCGGTGGATACCGACGAAGTCTTTATGACCACTCAGGTCAACGGCAAGAGCACTTACTTTTTGCCCTTTAATAAAGGCGTTGGCTCGCTTGGGGATTCTCTTGGAAGCTATGGTAAAGGCAACCCTGTTAATCCCAAAGGCTATAAAACAGCCTACCTGTGGAAGGAAGTGCTGGAGCCCCTCTCACTGGTGCAGATTATTGAGCACTTCGCCAAAATGGTGGAGGAAAAAGACAGTAAAGGGAAAACCAGAAAAACCCTGTTCTTCCCCCGTTATCATCAGATGGATGTGGTTCGTTGTGCGTTGGCTCATGCCAAAACCCATGGGGCTGGCCAGAGTTACCTTATCCAGCATTCGGCGGGTTCCGGTAAGTCTAATTCCATCACCTGGTTGGCGTTTCAGCTGATCGAACTCTATAACCCGGCCGGACAGGTGAATGTGTTTGACTCGGTCATTGTGGTAACAGACCGGAAGATTCTGGATCAGCAGCTTCGGAATAATATCCGACAGTTCTCTGAAGTGAAAAACATTGTGGCGGTGGCCAACAATGCTGCACAGCTCAAGGCACATCTGGTGCAAGGCAAGCGGCTGATTATCACCACCATCCAGAAGTTCCCCTTTATTGTAGAGGGGATTTGCGATCTGTCGGACAAACGTTTTGCGGTGATTATTGATGAGGCGCACTCTTCCCAGTCGGGTAAAAGCGCCGATAAACTAAATATGTCTCTCGGCATGGAAGACGACCAGACCGAAGATGCCATGCAGGACAAAATTCTGAAGGCCATGGAAGGTCGCAAGATGAGCGACAATGCGTCTTTCTTCGCCTTTACCGCTACGCCCAAACAAGCCACGCTGGAGAAGTTTGGCCGCAAGTCACCCGACGACGGCAAGTTCTACCCTTTTCATCTGTACTCCATGAAACAGGCCATTGAGGAAAATTTCATCCTCGATGTGTTGCAGAACTACACCACCTACCAGAGCTTCTATGAAGTTCAGAAGTCGGTGCAAGAGAACCCAAAATTTAACAGCAAAAAGGCGCAGTCCAAGCTTAAAGCGTATGTAGAAAGCCGCCCTGAAACCATCGAGAAAAAAGCCACGGTGATGGTGAACCACTTTATCGAAAGTGTGGTGAAGGGAAGAAAGCTCAAGGGCAAAGCCAAGGCTATGGTGGTAGCCTCCAGCATTGAACGGGCTTATGAGTATTATCAGGTCATTACCCGTCTGCTGAAAGAAGCCCATATGCCCTTTGGCGCGATTGTCGCGTTCTCAGAGAAGGAAGGTTTTGAACATACCGAAGAGTCAGTAAACGGCTTTGCCGGTAAGGATATTCCCGATAAGTTTAAATCGAACGACTACCGGATTCTGGTGGTTGCCAAAAAGTACACCACCGGCTTTGATGAACCTCTTCTGCACACTATGTATGTGGACAGAAAGCTGCAAACCGTTCAGGCGGTACAGACCCTTTCCCGTTTGAATCGCTGCAACCCTAAGATGGATAAGAACGACACTTTTGTGCTGGATTTCGCTAATACCACAACCGAAATCAAGGCAGCCTTTGATGAATTTTATACCAGCACGGTCTTGGAAGAAGCGACGGATGTGAATGCACTTCACGACTGGAAAGAAGGGCTGGACAATACCGGTGTCTATGAATGGGAAGAGGTTGAGCAGTTTAATCAGCTGTTTTGGGATAGCCGACCCGATGAAGAGCTGCACCCCATTGCTGACGTTGCCGCTGATCGTTTTGACCAGATTGGAGCGGAGCTCGGTGATGAATCTGGTGATGAAGAGAAAGCCGACAAGCGCAAGATCGATTTCAAGATCAAGGCCAAGCAGTTTGTGAAGGTCTATGCTCAGCTTGCCTGCATCATGCCCTTTAATAATGTGCAGTGGGAGATGTTGCACTGGTATCTGCTGTTTCTGATTCCCAAGCTCAAGGTTAAGTCACCGGAAGATGAAGACCTGAAAAGACTGCTGGAAAGCGTTGATATGAACACCTACGCCATGGCGAGGGTGAAACTCAACGAGCGCATAGAACTGGATGACAGCGAAACAGTCGTTGCGCCCCAAAACCCTAATCAGCGCGGCTACCACGGGGAGGAAGAAAAAGAACTGCTGGATGTGATTGTAGAGCGCTTCAATGATCGTCATTTTTCGGGCTGGGAAGGGACGCCGGAAGAGCTGAAAGTCAAGATTCGCAACATTGCCGATCAGGTGGAGCAAAACCCGCACTACCAGAATCAGGTACTCAACAATCGTGATGAACAGAACCGAGCTCTGGCCCGAAATGAGATGATTGGAAAGGCGGTGAGGTCGCAACGAAAAAACGACCTGGATTTTTATCGACTGTTTGTCAATGACGACGATTTCAAATTAACCCTGTTGAATACCGTGGGGCAGGTACTCTCTTTGCATCAGGATAACGGGAAGAAGGCCATAGAGTCACAGTTGGCTATTCATTATAAAAAGAATGAACCTTATTTTGATATTGCTAAAACGATAACCGAAAAAAGAGTGGCCGAAGCTCATGGCACATACGGAACGGCAGCGGTGATGATGGGTGATAAGCCTTTCTTTTTCTACGAAGACATTCAACAGCATGACAATATCAAACCTTTAGCTATGCTGAAGCTTCGCTTGGACAGACCCTACGAAGAGAATTTTGCCAGTCTCAGTTTTGTGAATCAGTCTCAACGACTGAGAAGCATTGGTGTGGTCAGTGCGGATATTCTGACAGAGTATTTTTCGGTGATTTCCACCTTGCAAAAGAATTTCGAAGCTTTGGAAATACCTGAGTATTCACCGGAGTCTGAGACTGAAGGCGTGGTATGGGCACTCAAATCGGCAACGCCTGGTAGCCTTGTCCTGGAAATAGCTGTCAGTTGTTATCTTGTTGGTATGGGGATCATGAAGTTTCTAGAAAAATACCCCAAAATATCGGACGGTGTTTTACGCATCAGAGGTGATATTGAAAAGGTTTCTCAAGCGATGAGAAATGACGAAGAGCCAATGATCATACTCAGCCCTGCTTTGGAAGAAGAGCTCCGCAAAAAAGCTAAGTCATAGGGGGCTCTGGATATCTCCAGGAAAATCAACTTACCATAATGGTAATAAAAATTTGACAGGGTATTTCAAAAAGGTAGGCTATGCTTGCTTGAGGAACTTACCATAATGGTAAATACTGTAAATGTCAGCGGTTATGAAGGTAATCCGCCAGGTAGTGATGCTGAAGTGCGCATTATCAGGGGTGGGCCTATATATTCAGTCGCAAAAGTGAAAGCAGCCCTTGAACAAAAAGGGGCAGTTACATGGACGGCGGATGCAGGTGAAGACCTCCAGGATCTGGATTTAACGACTGATGGGGCCATCACACTCATCAATCAAGCTATTTCAAATGGACGCTTTCTGAACTCTCAGTGGTGTCAGCAAAAGCCTGGTGGGCCCTGGGCTGCTTGTGATAGTTACAGGCTGGCACTGTATGAGTGGAATGACAATGCCCATAGAGAACTTGAAAGCGAATATTACCTGAAGTTTGCAATTGCTAAGAGTGGCGCACTGGTTTTTATCATCTCGTGCCATCTTTCCTCATAATGGGAGCTGAAAAATGAGTACAAATATGAAAACTTGCCCAATATGTGAAGAAGGACAGATCCACGAAACTTCCAGAGAGCGAGAAATAGAATACAAAGGTGAAAAAACCATGATGCCTTTGTATTACTCAGTCTGCGATGCATGCGGCAGTGAGCAAGGTGATGCAGAACAAAGCCGTAAAAATAAACAGGTGATGTTGTCTTTCAAAAAACAGATCGACGGTTTCCTGTCTGGCGAAGAAGTCAGAGAGCAGCGTAAACGTTGGGATATTACCCAAGCTCAAGCTGCCAGGATCTTTGGTGGTGGCCCTGTTGCATTCTCCAAATACGAAGCTGATGATGTGATTCAATCTGAGCCTATGGATAAACTGTTGCGCGTTGCACAAGCGGTTCCAGAAGCGTTTATCTGGCTGGCACAACAGGCAGGTGAGATGGATGTTTGTCAGAAAGCACGAAAAGCTTCTTTTGATTTGATTGAGAACTCTCTGACTCGAAAGGATGATAGTGTGGTCTTGTTCAAAGCCAGATCCAAACCCGTAGTAACAAATATCGAGCAAATCAGTGTATCTTCAACGGATTCTCTTCAGATAGCAGGTTAATTCTTATGAGCACCGATGTAAGCCTGTCACCGCTCCAAACCCGACAGCTCTTGTTTAGCAAGGTGCTTGTTGAGCCCTGTGATTTTCCAGCGGATGAAAAAATATGGGCTCCTGGTTTTGATTTTAAAGATGTTAAAATCGAGACAACCTTGGAAGTCGGTTGTAAAGAAGGGGAAGAAGAAGATCCACGAAACTATCTAGTCACAGTGAGAGTTTCAATTGCCAACGAGCAGGGTAAAAAAGCCCCGTACACTGTCGATGTAGAAGCTCAAGCCTGGATCGAGCTTCAACCCGTATTTGATATTGATAAGCGTGAAGCGATTATGTGTGTCAATGGACCTACTGTAGTGGTAGGTGCTATCCGTGAGGTCGTTACTCAGCTGACAGCCAGGTCGTTTTACGGAGCCCTTGTGTTACCTACACTCAGGTTTCAGAGTGGGGAGCATGAGGGGTAACCACTTTTCTTGATAGGCCCATCACAGTAACGCTGCCTTTGCTCGCTTTCCTGAAACTATTGAGTGTGTATCATGTCGGTCTTGATGGTTTTGGCCGCCCAACAGCTCTCATGCTATCCCCAGCCTTTTACTCTTATGACGGTCGTTTTCAAAAAGATCATAGTTCGAACTCAGGAAGCTTTAAACCAAGGTTGGTTAAAAAATAATCAACCTTGGTTTGAAGCCGAAACTAAAGGCTATTTTACACTTATCCACAGTTCATTCAGGGGGTTGATCAGGTTTTTTGTGGAAAAGTGGATAACTTTTTTTGAAGGGGACATTTTTATCCGATTATTGATATTTTTTCCTTCGGGTTCTTTTGCCTGACGAAAACAGTGTGCTTTCACTATGGGCATTTGTGAAGAGCATGTTACAGTGACTTTGTGGGTCACTTTCTGAATGGCTATTTATTATGGAAATACAGTCGTAACGTTCTCAATGATTTGTACGATTGGTTCCAGGCAGTATTTCCAGCTTATGGCTGTCAGGGAATGATCGTCATCCGCAGTATTGCTCAAGCCTGAAGACTGCAGTAAGTCTTCTAATGACGAGTTCTGGGTGCTCTTAAGGACTGAGGAGACACTTCATGACTGATCAAGAAGAAGCTTATCTAGCCCTTTTGTGTCTACGCAACAGCACTTTTCGAATTGCTCAGTTGTACTGGACCTATATCAAGCTTCGATCACTTACAGGGCAGGCTCCTCCCATTCTAATCATTATGTTGAGTGTACTTTGGGAAAAGCAGCAAGGGCTTCATGACAAGCTGGTGTCTGCTTACCCGGAAGATATGGCAGCTGAAAAGTGGCATGGACAGGATGAAATGAATGATCGACTGGGTGATATGACTATTCAGACTCAGGAAGATCTTCAGAGAATCTGCCAGACAGAAATGCAAATGATGCAATTGGTCAGCATGATGATAAAGCAATAACGGTACAACAGAAATAATCTTTTTTGCTTGGCGAAAAAAGATTATTTCTGTTCCGCCTCTCCTTGAAGGACCGTATTAGACAGGGAATCTATTGTCACCGGCAACCGCGTAAAATCCCTTCCTCCAGAACAGCCTGTATCCTGTGGATAACTTGTTGGATAACTGTGTCTTTGCTGTGGTTTTTCTGGAAAATTGTCCCCAAAAGCGTGTTTCTAAAGTCACACTAGCCCTGGACCCACCTATACTTCTTTTCCTGAAGTGATGGGAGCATTTATGCACAGGCTTACTTTTCATCGTTGCAGTGCCTTTCTGATACTTCTTTTCTCTGCAACCTGGGTCAGTGCTTTTTATTGGGTCGGGGTCAGTAAAGTTGATATTACGGGCCCAGCCGTTGGCAGTGGTATGATGTGTTATGCCGAAAGCAGTCAGATCAGTGCCGGAATCAATGATCGCCAGTGGGCTCGGACCTTTGTCGTAAGACAGAGTGAATCAGAAAATAGTCTTGTCATTGTGGTCATCGATGCCGGAGCTGTCTTCGCCAGTATTTATCAGGCGGTCCTTAACAGGCTTGAGCAACAGTTTGGCACTCTTTATAACCGCCATAATATCATCATAACGGCTACTCATACGCACAGTGCCGTAGCGGGTCAGTCCCATCACTTTCTCTACAATATGCCTTATGGAATTTTCGATGACCGGGCTTTTGAAAAAATGGTCTCGGGCATTGTTCAGGCTATCACGCTGGCCCATGAAGATCTTGCACCCTCAGAAGTCTGGATGAAGACCGGATTATTAGATAATGCCAGTCGTAATCGTTCCTTGCCTGCCTATGAAAATAATGTGGATGCCGGCCAGCGCGATTCTATTGATCAATCTGTTCAGCAGCTCAGATTTATACGAAATGGAAGACCTTTAGGGGCGATTACCTGGTTTGCCACCCATGCTGTCTCTTTTCCCAGCAGTAATCTCTTGCTAAGCAGCGACAACAAAGGCTATGCCAGTTGGGCCTTTGAGCGCTATGCAAAATACAACTGGGGAGTGGGTTCATTTGTTGCCGCTTTTCCTCAAACCAATGCAGGCGATATGACGCCTAACCTGAACCTTGATGGAACGGGACCAGGCAATACACCCGATGAAAATGCCAGAGAAATTGGTCACAGACAGTTTATGAAAGCTCTGGAAATTTACCTTGGAAAAGGTAGAGAGGTATTTGGAGAGATTACTTCGGTTCAGAATTGGGTAGACTTTTCGAACTATGAAGTTCAAGCAAACTTTACAGGACTGAAAGAGCCTGTAAAAACCTGCCATCCCTCTATGGGGTATGGCTTTGCTGCTGGCACAGAAGATGGCAGGCCTCCTTTTCTAATAAGGCTGGCACTGGGTGCCTATGAAGGAAGAAACTCTGAAAGATGGCTGGTTAAAATAGCGACTGATTTTCTGACTTCTCCCTCAGAAGATGATCTGAAATGCCAGAAGCCGAAGCCCGTTATCCTGTCTCTGGGAAGGGACAAAAAATACCATTATCTCAATGACTGGTTGCCTCCTGGCAATATGCATCGAGAAGTTATAAATCAGCCTTGGGTTCCTGAAGTATTGCCACTCATGCTGGCTCGGATAGGCAATTTCCAGATTGCAGCATTGCCTGTTGAACCCACAGTGATGGCGGGAAGAAGGCTTCGGAACAGGCTGTCACAACTTTCAGGCATCCCACCAAGACAAACTGTGATTGCAGGTTACTCCAATGACTATGCCAGTTACCTGACAACGGCAGAGGAATTCTCTAAACAGCATTATGAGGGTGCATCTACGTTATATGGTCCTTGGGAGCACAGTGCCATGATGCAGATTTTTTCCAGTCTTTCCAGGCAATTGAGTGGTGAAGAGTTAGCGTCCACAGATGAAGCAGAACCGCTGGATTTGAGTTATCTGTACGATGATGTTCGTGTAGAAGATATCCTGGAAAAGGAGGATCAGCCTTATGGCAGAATCATTTCTGATGTGCCAGTAAACATTAATTCCGGCCAATCCATTAAGCTTCGATATATTGCATCGCACCCTCGGTCGGGTATGGATCTCGATAGTTTTTTTTATGTGCAGAAGAAAAATGACTGGACAGGTTGCTGGGAGACGGTAGCAACAGATGATGATTGGACGACCCAGTTTAACTGGAAGTCAGGTATTGCGTCTGTTGAATGGACACCTGATAGGTACGACGATGAAGGAGTGTATCGCATGGTCCTGCAAGGGGAGTACTACACGGTCAGCCAGGTTGGGGTAAAAAAACGCTACCAGTCGACATCAGACGAATTTCATTACTCTGCTCGTTGTTATAATCAGAACCCCCATCTGCATCTTTCTCACTCTGTTTATATGGGGCCTGTGTCCGAAAGAAACCGATCTTGTATGAAATATTAAACTCTATAGAGACCAGAGTTTTTTATTAATATTGACCGCCTTATCTCTCAGAAAACGGATCTCTGCATAGGCTTGCTTGATATCATTGTGGGAGGCGAGCGCCTTCTGTTGATCCTGATCATTGATCGAAGGGATGGGAAGACTGTGAATATCTTCCGTGTGCAAAAGAGGTACTTTGCCTCCCGTTTTTAGACGGTTGATCAGTGCTTTTCCCAGGGGGGAGCAGAGATATCTGAATAATACGACGGGATTTTGAATAGGAGTATTGGACTTCATGCGGACAATAATAAAGGCCTGGCTGGCCACCCAGTTATGACCGCACAGAGCAGGAACAATCCCTACTTTCCCAACCTGTCCTTTCACAACAAGCAGGATATCACCCGCTTTAAGCAATTGTTGCCGAGCTCTCTTCAAGTGGTCTGCGGTTCTGATATTTTTTTCAGGTTTCTCTATCTCTCCTGCTTCATTAATATCTCCGGGCAACACTTCGATAAAGGACTCTCCATTCATCGAATCCTGATGCCGGATTGCCTGCCCCCGAATTAATTCAGCAAGATCTGCCAAGGGTGAGGTTTCCAGTTTTTCTATCAGCTTATTCAGCTTCAGTTGATAGTGGGGAAGGACGTAGCGAGAAACCTGAAGGTTGTAATGGTTAGCAATGATATCGTCGTAAGAGATCTGTCGGGCAAAACGGTCATTGGAATAGCTTTCACTTTGTTCAATCAGAGCGCTGATATTTCTGAGCCGAGACCCTTTTGCTGGCGGCAATGCTCTGGATTTGAAAAAGTCATGGTTTGCATCGATCAGAGTAACGGTATCAAAAGATTGCTGTTGATCAAAAACTAACAGTGCCGAGGGGGATTTTCCTGGTAGTGGAAGATCTGCAGGCAGTGCGATAACTGTTTTGAGGTGTCTGTTCTGTATGAGCTTTTGTTTGAAGATCTGCTCTTTTTGAGTACTTTTCTGAAGAAAAGTCTGAGATATCACCGCAACAGTTCTTCCCCGGGTTTGTGACAACGTATGAAACAGGGCCAGAAGCTCCTGATTCAGGCAGCTCTCAGGGTATCGGTCATAGAGGTCCGTTACTGCATCGGCATCCAGTAATTGCTCATCGGGCAACAAGACGATACTGGAATCAAAAAGTTTGAGTGTGCCGGGTTCCGTCCATTGCGGGGTGATCAATGGGTCATTGTATTTCAGCTCCACCGGGCTGTTGAGTAAGACATTGCAAATTGCTGCCAGTGGAGAATCAGAAGGTGTTTCAAAGAACCCTTGTACAGAGAGCTTTTGAGCTTTCAGAATCAAGGCAGTGGAGGCTTCAAAAGGGTAATAGACTTCGTCTTCATCTTTCAGGCGGGCCAGTCCTGTCAAAAGCTCCACAAAATTGTCTGATAGGTAAAAGGGATGTATCTCGTGTCCTGTCAACGCTTCAAGTAGCGAGGGAGCAGCCTGTTCATGCTCAATCAGTTTTTGATACCAGGCTACTGAAAGGAGAGAGATCAGTTCTTCCAGACTGGATTCTGGAATTGTGTGAATAAACGTCTCTGAGTGTTTGAAAGCATCTCGACTGTGCTCCGGCGCTTCTTTTTGCAGCCTGGTCAGTTTCTCTGTGATGAGTCCTTTGGAAAATAAAGCATCGTTTGAGTCGAACCGGAGTGATTCTTCCAGCCATTCCTCATCGGTCAGTTTTTGCCAGACCAGTATTTGTCCAACAGTGATCAGAGCGTCGGGGAACCAGCTCTTCCCAGACCACTTTTTTTTGGCGAGTTGCTTGATGATGTCACGGCTCATAACTCCTCCCTGGAACTATGGCGAAATGCCCTGATATTAAAAAGGCGTAATTAGAAAGTTATCGTTTTTGTCAGAGCATTACCAGATGAATCAAGCTTTGAAGAAAATCGTTCTTTTCTGATTCAGATAATCAGAAGTTGATTATCTGAATCAGAACTTGATTAGATGTGAAGAACTTAAAGAAGAAACATCACATTATTGGGCGAACAGGTAAAAGATATATGACCCAAAAATACTGCCTGAAATGAAAAGCAAAGAAAGAGAAAGACCTTTTAGAGGTTTAGTCGTGTTCATGAAATGAAGTCCTTTTGCTGACTGTGGTAGAAGTCTTTGAATGTTAAGTGCTGATAATGAAGGCCAGAGCCAGATAGGTGAGGACACCAAATGTGAATCCTGATGCTCCATAGAGATTTTGATTCATACATTAATCCTTTAATGATTCAGTTTGCTCAGTTGAGTCATCGATGATGTCAGAAAGTTGCAAATTAGAAAAGCTTCAGCCAAAACTGGATGCCAATGTGCCCATAGTCAGTACCCAGCCATCGACCAGAACAAACAACATCAATTTGAAAGGAAGAGAAATCATCTGAGGGGAAAGCATGATCATACCCATAGCCATCAAGACACTGGCGACCACCAGATCAATAACCAGGAATGGGATAAATATAATAAAACCGATTTGAAAGGCAGTTTTCAGTTCACTGGTGACAAAAGAAGGCACCAGTATGGAAAAGCTGACCTCTTCAGGCGGAATTCCTTCTTCATTACCGATTCGCATAAACAGTGAAAGGTCCGTTTCTCTGGTCTGATTCAGCATAAATGTTCGAATAGGCTCTGAAGCAGTCTTGAGGGTCTGCATCATGGTCATTTCTTCGTTCATGTAAGGCGTTATTGCCTGATGGTAAATCTTGCCAAATATGGGAGACATGATCAGCAGTGTCAGAGCCAGAGCTATTCCTATGAGAACCTGAGTGGGAGGGGATTGCTGTAAACCCATAGCTTGCCGAAGAATGGCCAGAACAATAATGATTCGGGTAAAGCTGGTCAGCATCATCAAGGCTGAAGGAATAAACCCGATCAGGGTCATCAGCACCAGAATTTGCAGAGTGGCGCTGTACTCCTGACCGCCCTCGGTATCAGTAATGGTCAGAACCGGAAATCCAGAAGGTTCTGCCAGAGAAAAGGCTGGTATCAACAGAAGAGAAAATAAAAAATAACGGCTCACTTCGAGCTTCCGCCTTTCAACAGGTTTCTGAACTGATTGGCAAAATCTTGTTGGTGCTCCTTGCTCTCAGGTGGCAACGGGGATTCATCAAAAGTATGAATCAGATTAACTTGCTGATTGGTAACACCCAGCAAGATATCTTTGTCACCTACCCGAATCAGACAAACTCTTGCCTGACTTGAAACGGGAATGCTGGAAACGACTTTTATGCCCTGGCCGATTGCGGGTGTACCAATATTCAATTTTTTCACAATCCAGGCCAGTGCAAATATCAGTAAAATCACAAAGAACAGTGGAGCAACGACCTGTGTCAGGCTCAGGTCGGCGGCTTTGTTTGTTTCAGCTTCTGCTGCGGCAATGGTTGAATAACCCAATAGATAAACAGGCCAAAGCCTTTGCAGCAAAACTGTTATGCCTTTGGGCAGTAAAAGGCATTGAAGGACAGAAAGAACATTTTTCATGGATTAAGACAATTTCTTGATACGTTCAGATTCACTGACGACGTCTGTCAGTCGAATGCCGTATCGGTCATTGATAACAACCACTTCTGCGTACGCAATCAGAGTTCCATTGACCTTAACATCCAGTGGCTCCGAGGCTTCTTTTTCCAGTTCTACAACGGATCCTTTATTGAGGCGTAGCAGGTCAGCAATGCTGATTTGCGTGCTGCCCAACTCCAGTGACAATGTCACTGGAATGTCCAGAATCAGTCCGAGATCGGGACTTTTTTCATGGCTTTCATCATCATCACTTTCGACGGAACCACTGACGGCTTCCTCAATGATTGAAGCACTGTCTTTGGTGGTTTCTTCCTGAGCACCCTGCTCTTCGGGAGTTGCACCTTCCTGGGGTTCCTGATCGTCCTGATCACTCATTACACTTCCTCTTTATTCTGGAGCGCAATCTTTGAATTCACCTTACGGGACACTTTCAAAGCCAGCATATCGTCATCTCGGCATACACTGGCCTGCAGGCAGGGAATGCCGGCTATTTTGACGGAAACCAGCTTGGGCATATCGGCCTGAATAATGTCGCCTACCTGAAGCTTCAACACCTGCTCAAGGGATAACTGTACATTGCAGAGCGTGGCACTCATTTCAACGGGAGCCATCAGAATGCTGTTGCGCAGATTTTGCCGCCACTCCGGATCCTGCTCAGTGAACTTAAAGGTATGCAGCTTTTCTCTCACCGGTTCCAGAGCCCGGTAGGGTAAAATAATGTGAAGGTGTCCTTCCCTGTTTGCCAGTTTAAGTCTGAACCGACTCACCAGAATCAACTCAGCATCGCTGGTAAAAATCGTCGATACCGGATTAGAGTCGTATTCAGGCAATCGGACTCTGAAAGGAAGAATGGTTTCCCAGGACTGCTGGAGATTCTCTATGGCCGATTTCAGAAAGCGCCTGACCATTCTCAGTTCAGTCTGGGTCATTTCCCTGTCACCTTCATCGGAGCTGTCTCCGGGTCCGCCAAAGAATAACTCGACCATGGCGCTGACCAGCTTGGTATCAAGGGCAAAGAAGCCGGAGCATTTCAGCGATTGCACCCTGAACAGATGCTGGACTTCAGCTGAACGATTCTCGTTGATGTAATCCCCATATTTCTGGGAATCAACCCGTTCAAACTTTGCTTCGATACCGGTGTGTAGAAGGTTATAAAGACTGTGTCGAAAGTTTTGGGCGAAGCGGCGGTAAATCAACTCCAGAGTGGGTAGAAGATCATGGATCTTGTAATCGGGGTTGGTCAGATCATATGACTGAACATTGGCATAACTATCCCCGTTGGAGACTTTGTCGTTCGTCTTCCGGGAGTTGTTAACCAATAAATTTAAGACGTCTTGCGGAACAGATTTTTTCACGCAGCCTCCTGCTCGCGCGTACTCGATCCAGACTGCTTAAGAAAGATCGGGGTATATCCATACACCTTCCTGTTAACTCTTATCATATTCGTGGGAAAGCTTGAAGAGCAAGCCCCTTTTCCTGAGAAGTCAGCCTACTTTACCCACGATAGTAATATCTTTGTGCTCAGGAACCTCATTGAAAGACAGTACTTTCATGCCTTCGGTACAGAGTCTTGCGTAGCGTGCCATCATCGGTCTCAGTTGGGCTGACACCAGTAAAATAGCGGGTTTACCCTCGGCCATTAGTTGACGGGTGACTTCTGGTAAGTGAGTTTGCAACTGCTCTGAAATGCCGGGTTCCAGAGGAAGAGTATCCGGTGAAAACTGGGTGTTTTGTTGTGCCTGTTGCCAGGCCTGCATCATGACCTGTTCCAGTTTTTCATCCAGAGTGACCACTGGAATAGTCTGTTCATTGCCTACAAGGTTGTGAACAATGGTTCTTTTCAGCGCCGCTCTGACCTCACCGGCCAGCATTTGTGGGTGGCTGTGTCTTTCTGTGGCTTCTAGCAGCGTACTGGCGATGGTTTTGAAGTCACTGACTGGAACATCTTCCAGCAGTAATTCTCTGAGAACTCTCATTACCTGGCTGGTGGATAATTTTTTAGGGACTAACTCTTCAGACAGTTTGGAAGACTGCTGGGTCAGGTTATCCAGAAGCTGTTGAACTTCATCGTGACCCAACAGCTCACTGGCATTTTCCTCAACGACTTTACTGATATGTGTGGCAATGACGGTTGAAGGATCTACAACGGTATACCCCAGTGAAATGGCGTCATCCTGAAGGTCTTCCGTGATCCATGTGGCTTCCAGACCATAAGCGGGGTCGTGAGTGGGCATTCCGGTCAACTCACCAAAGACTTCACCGGGGTTGATGGCGAGTAACTTATCGGGCTCCAACTCACCTTCTGCTGATTCCACTCCCATCAGTGAAATTCGATAGGCACTGGGCTTTAATCCCAGGTCATCTCTGATATGCACACTGGGAATCAGAAAGCCCAGTTTGTTAGAAAGGTTTTTTCGAATGCCCTTTACCTGGGTCAGCAACTTTCCACCCTGCTTGTCATCGACCAGAGTGATCAGTCGATAGCCAAGCTCCAGGCCCAGCGGGTCAACCGGTGGGACATCGTCCCAGGTGAGTTGACCTGCTTCTGTGGTATCTGCTTTTTGTTCCTGATCTTCTGACGTTTCCTGATCTTGTGCCATTTGATTCTTTTTGTAGGCCCACCATGCCATGACACCTACAGCCCCTCCGAGGGATAAAAAGGCAAGATGAGGCATGCCAGGCACCAGCCCCATAACAATAATAATGGTGGCTGTGACTGACAAAGCTTTGGGTGAAGAGAACATCTGATCAGAAATCTGGTTACCCACATCGGCAGATTCCGATACCCGGGTAACGATGATGGCGGCAGCAGTGGACAGCAACAGAGAAGGAATCTGTGCGACCAGACCATCACCAATAGTGAGCAGAGCGTAAATAGAAAAGGCATCACTAAAGCTGAGATTATGAAGCATGATGCCAATACAGAGTCCACCAATGATATTGATGGCCAGTATCAGCAGACCTGCAACAGCATCTCCACGTACAAACTTTCCGGCACCGTCCATAGAACCGTAAAAATCAGCCTCTCGTCGTACAATCTCACGGCGGTTATGGGCTTCTGTCTGATCGATTAATCCAGCGTTAAGATCCGCATCAATGGCCATTTGCTTGCCGGGCAAGGCATCCAGGGTGAATCTGGCAGAAACTTCTGAAATACGTCCGGCACCTTTAGTTACGACAACAAAGTTGATGATGATCAGGATAAAGAAGACCACCAGACCGACAACGTAGTTGTTACCAATCACCACTTCACCGAAAGCCTGAATGACTTTGCCGGCAGCCCCGCTGCCTTCATGACCTTGAAGCAGTACTACACGGGTAGAGGCAACGTTCAAAGCCAGACGCAATAACGTGGTGACCAGAAGAATGGTGGGAAAAACAGCAAAATCCAGTGGCCGGAGAGTGTAGATACTGACCAGCAATACCAATAGGGAAAGAGCGATGTTGAATGTGAAGAGCATATCCAGCATGAAGGCTGGAATGGGCAGTGTCACCATACCGATAGTGATCAGTACGATCAGGGGAATGCCCAGATAACCGCTGGCGATTCTTTTCAGGCTGTCCTTGTTTAAGGATTGACTCAGTGTGTCCAGAAATCCCCGATCCATGGGAGTATCCGTTGCCAGAAGTGATTTCTTCAACGTTAACAGTATGAAACGCCTATGGAAAGTCAGCCTTTATGATCAGGGGGATCAGTCGATGGAAACTTCAATGGCAAACGGCCTGAATGAGAAAACAGTATGTCGGATCTCTTCGAGAAAAATATCCAAATCATTGAAGAACGCTGGCCGGAATTAGCAGAAGTCATACGACGTCAGGATATTGAGTTGCTGGATGCTCGTCTGGTGACTGGCGCCAACCAGACCATCAGTGTCAATAACATACAGTTGTCCAGTAGACACCATCGTTTACAGGAAGCCATGTTGCAGGCTGCCATGATTCCTGAAGAGAGTCGTATTGCCTTTCTTTATGGCACAGGTCTGGGTGATGTTCAGGATGAACTGCTCAAGAGAAGTCAGATGAATGAACTTCATGTTCGAATCATGAACGAAGCCGTATTCAGTCTGGTTTTGCATTTCTCCGATCAAACTCACTGGCTGGAAGATCCGAGAGTTGATCTTGCCAGTGCGGCCGTTTTCAGAGACGTAGAGAAACCTTACTTCGCCATACCCTCTGACTTGGTATTGGCGTCAGAAGTGAATATTACGTCCAGAAACCAGCTTTGGAATGACAGTACTGAAGAGTTTATGAACCGGCCATTTGATAAGGATAATCCTGAGTTCATCCAGCGATTTTCAGAGAACACCCCATTGATTGAGCAAGATCAGGATGTGGTCGAATGGTTTGATACGGCCAAAGGACGCAATGCCTGTGTTATCGGCAGTGGTCCTACACTTGAGTCCAACTATGAATACCTGCTGAGGATGCAGGAATCTGATAACCCTCCCTTGATGATTGCAGTGGATACGGCCTTTACGCCTCTGATAGAGCATGGCATTCGTCCGGATATGGTGATCAGTATTGATTTTCACATGACAGCCGAGCGTTTGGGATCTGATCGAAGTGGTTCGATTCCTTTGATTTACTTTCCCCTGATCACCCATGAAGCACTGGAACGCTGGCAGGGCCCCAGGTTTTGTGCCTACTCCCTTTCTGATGTATTCGACACCATCAAACAGGATTACCCAAGAGGGGATCTGTATACACACGGCAGTGTGATACATCCTGCCATCGATCTGGCGGTTAAGATGGGAGCAAAAAGTGTTTCACTGTTTGGAGCTGACTTTTCCTATCCGGGAGGTTTGTCTCATGCTCATTGGGAAAACGGAACCCTGACGCCACATTCTGATAAGGCTCAGCACTGGGTGCTAAACGGTCATGGAGAAAAAGTAGCCTCCCAGCCCAATCTAATCAGTTATCTGGTAGGCGTTGAACGTTATATCCGGTTGCACCCATCTGTCAGTTTCTTCAATTCAAGTCTTGAAGGGGCTCACATCGAAGGGGCGGTGTATTACAAATCAGGAGTTATGACATGAAAGACTGGATGACCCCAAAGGAAAAACTGGTGGTAGTGGCTCACATGATGAGAGTAGGGAATCTGGCTGATGCTAATGCCTGTCTGCCAATTATCATGGACGAAACCTTCAAGGCAGCAAAACAGTTGAAAGAAGATGACGCTATCTGGTTGCAGGAATTGATGACGAAAGCTTATCAGGCT
The DNA here is from genome assembly GCF_051008435.1 of Endozoicomonas sp. Classification (GTDB taxonomy): domain Bacteria; phylum Pseudomonadota; class Gammaproteobacteria; order Pseudomonadales; family Endozoicomonadaceae; genus Endozoicomonas_A. The sequence goes on from NZ_JBPCXO010000218.1 coordinate 21,532, forward strand.
CAGGAGAAACATGACTGGCTGGGGATGGCTGATTTTCTGGAATATGAGTTGACTGGACTTTATCCCGAATGACAGGTTGTCTCCTGAAATGTTATTGAGATGACAAACCAATAGAAAAACTGACAAGAGTCGACTGATTAACCGGGAAGGGATGCCGATGAGGGGGATAACCTCATTTTGCGAACTGCTTTCCAGATGTCTTTATTTAAAAAAAGTAACTACGCCCCATTGTTTTTTTCGCTGCTTCTGCTGCTTGTTCTTGTTATTAGCCTGATTATTTACACGCCTAAAACCCTGAAATCCTATGCTGAACATCAAGCTATTCTCAATGCCCAGAAAGAAGTAGAGAAAGCGCGTGTTCTGATCGATTTTTATGATCAGCAGGTGGCGACCAAAATCAGTACTTCTGATGACTTTCATCTGGGTACTCAACCTATGGCTGACAGTAAACAACTCCCTGTTCCCTTTACCTTTATTGTTGAGCTTGGCCAGGCTTACGGTGATCTTTCAGATCATTTCTCGATTTACAGTCCCTACCCATTTGAAGGCAGAGAGCGGGAGGTTTCGAACTTTGATCGTGAAGCTTGGGCTGCTTTGAGCAGGAATGAAAAGCCCTACTATCTGAAAAGAGAAGTGATGGAAGGGATGGAGTGGGTCAACGTTGCTCTTCCTCAGGCAATGACTTCCAGTGCTTGTACCGGCTGCCATAATGCACACCCTCAATCTATTAAGAAAGATTGGCGGGTTGGTGACATCAGAGCAATATTCAAAACCCGGGTTTCTCTGAGCGCTGCTCAGAAAAAAGGACATGAGATTGCCAAAACGGTTTCGGCAGGCCTTGGACTGGTCTTCTTTCTTTCCGTCATATTGTTCCTGTTCTTCTTTAATCGTAAGAAATCAGAGGACTCTCTGCGGGATCTGGCATTAGTCGATCAGATGACCAAACTGGAGAATAAGTTTGCTTTTCAGGCTGCTCTGTCGGCTTTGGTTCAGCATCAGTCCCCTTGCTATCTGCTCTATGTCGATCTTGATGGATTTAAGGGAGTGAATGATTCCTTTGGCCATGCTGCAGGTGACAAAATTCTTGAAGTTGTGTCAGAACGAATGAGGAGTGCAGCCCGTAATATGGGACTTGCCTATCGGTTAGGGGGGGATGAGTTTGCCATTCTTATAGATCGGTTCGAGGGCAGGGATTCAATCAGTCGGCTCTGTGACTGGCTACTGGTATCCATAGCTCAGCCGGTTCAGTTTCAAGGTCAAGGCCTCAGTGTTGGGCTCAGTATAGGGATTGCATTTAACGACGGTTCAGTCTCTGATCCGGATGAACTGGTCACACTGGCTGATCAGGCCATGTATCAATCGAAGGAAGCGGGTAAAAATCGCTATACCTATGCAGACTGATTATTTCCTGAGGTACTCAGGGATTTCAGGCTCTCCGGGTTTTTCTGGATAAACACTGTTTCTGCCAGCCCTGTATTCATTCAGTCGATGCACATAGGCAAGCAATTGAGCCACTGCCAGATAGAGATCAGTAGCCACTTCCTGATTTAATTGGGTGGAGTGATAGATAGCCCGGGTAAGAGCTGGAGATTGCAGCACCGTTCGGTTGTGAGCCCTGGCAATCTCACAAATTTTTAATGCCATATGATCGACACCTCTGGCAACGACAAAGGGGGCTTTTGCTTTATTGGCATCGTATTTCAGGGCAACGGCGTAATGGGTGGGATTGGTGATGATAATGTCTGAGTCCGGTATGGCCTCGAGCATTCTTCGATTAGCGACTTCTTTTTGCAGTTCCTTGACCCGGCTTTTCAACTCAGGGTTACCTTCCGTATCCTTCATCTCATCCTTAACTTCCTGACGGGTCATTTTCAGTTGTTGTTTGTGATCCCAAATCTGGAAGGGAATGTCGATCAGAGAGATGATCACCAGAGCAATAGAAAGGCTGATAATGGCTTGCCCCAGGATAAGAGCGCTATGGAGGATCGCCTGTTGAACCGGAAGCAGGCTGAGCGCCAGTATTTCACGATAGAAATAGCTGACAGAGATAATCATTACACCGCCGACCAGCACGATTTTTAAAATCGACTTCAGTAATTCGATCATCGATTTTTTCGAAAACATCCTGCCCAGCCCCTTGATCAGGCTGATCTTTTCCAGTTTGGGCATGATGGGCTCACCGCTGAAAAGCCAGCCACCCATGACCAAAGAGGCCACTATGATCGACAGAATCGTCAAGCTGAAGAAGGGAATAAGGCTGCTGAATCCATAAACTACCTGGCTAGCCAGCATACCGGGCAGATTTTCTATGTTTTTCAGTGCGTCAGGAGAAAAAGAGAAACCCGAACGGGCAACGTCTCCCAGAGTTTCTGCCATATAAGACCCGGAAAGCATGATGCCTCCCACTCCCGCCAGAAACAGAGCAACGGTCACGAGTTCCTTTGATCGGGCCACCTGACCTTTTTTGCGGGCATCCTGAAGGCGTTTCGGGGTGGGGTCTTCCGAGCGCTCCATGCCATTGGGATCTTCCGCCACTACTGCCCCCACATGGCTTTCAACAGTGCCATGATCTCTTCAGTGAGTTGCAGGTAGATGCCGGAAATGTTGGCAACGCTCATAAGCAGGGCAAGTAGCCCACAGAGCATGGACATGGGAAAGCCCAGGGAAAATATATTCAGCTGAGGTGCAGCCCGGTTCATGACCCCAAAGGTAAAGTTAACAACCATCATGGCGGTGATGGCTGGCAACGAAATCAGCAGGGCACTGCTGAACATCCAAGCTCCAAGCTTGATCAGCTGATCAAGGCTGTCAGAAAAGCTGAGATCAGCACTGACAGGCAGCAGGTAGAAACTGTTGATCAGCAGTTCAATGACGATCAGATGACCATTCAGGCTCAGGAACATAAGAAAAGCCAGCAATTGAAAAAACTGGGCAAGAATAGGGATATTAACGCCGTTGACGGGGTCAACCATCACCGCCATACCTAACCCCATCTGCATTGACATCATCTGCCCGGCGGTCGTGAATGTTGCCATGAAAATACTCAAAAGCAGGGCTCCGGTCAGGCCAATGGCCAGTTCGTGAAGCATGATGCTCAGTGCTTGTATCGAAAAGGGCTCTACGGCAGGTACTTGAGGAATGATATTCATGATCAGAAAGGCGATCGCCAAACCCATGACCAAACGGACTCTGGCGGGAACGGAAGCAGCGCCAATGACTGGCATAAACATGAACAGAGTGCTGATTCGAATAAAAGGCCACATGAACTGACCTACCCATACCGACAATTCCGCTGTCGAGAGGTTGATCATCAGAACAGTAGCTCGGGTATCGATGTATACAGGTTGACAAACAGATCCATAAATTCCCGGATCAACCAGTGTCCACCCAATCCCAGGGCTAACAATGTGGCCAGGAGTCTCGGCAGGAAGCTGAGTGTTTGTTCATTGATCTGGGTGGCAGCCTGAAAAATGCTGACAATCAACCCGACCAGCAGGCTGGGCAGGATAATGACTGAAACCATGAGAACCACCAGGTACAGCGCTTGCCTGAGCAGATCAACGACCACCTCGGGGGTCATAGTGTGCTCCTGGAAAAGGCTTGTTTACCTATTTAAAGGTAATAATGATTATTAAATCAATTTTTTATCTCATTTTATTCTTTAAAACATTTAAGTCCTGCCTCTGTTTCTCCGAGTGAAGTGTTCTGTTGAATCGAAATCAGGTGGCCACCTCCTGAGCGTCGTGACCCATTGAAAGTCGGTCAGCAGCGAAAATTTTCGCAGTAAGCAGCCAGATGCCTATAGCTATGGGAAAGCGCTGTGAATAATGAATAAATCCATCGGATGGAGAAACCAACATGGTAATGTCAGTAAACTCCAACATTGCATCCATGAACGCTCAGCGTAACCTGACTACCAGTCAGAGCATGCTGCAGACATCTATGCAACGTTTGTCTTCAGGTCTTCGTATCAACAGCGCCAAGGATGATGCTGCTGGCCTGCAAATTTCTAATAAGATGACTACTCAGATTCGCGGTCTGTCAGTCGCCATCAAAAACGCTAACGACGGTATCTCTCTGGCTCAGACTGCTGAAGGTGCCATGCAGGAAATTACCAACTCATTGCAGCGTATGCGTGAGCTGGCTCTGCAGGCTGCCAACGGTACCTATGCTACTGCTGACCGTACGTCTCTGAATGCTGAATTCACAGCGCTGCAAAGTGAAATCACTCGTATCAGCTCTACCACTGAGTTCAACGGTCAGACTCTTCTGAACGCTACTCAAAACTTCACAGCTGCTGTTAACTACACCAATGGTACTGGTGTAACTATTGCGCTGACTGCTGTGAGTATCACTGCGAGTGGCAGTATCGCTACAGTGACCGGTGCCACTACTGCTCTTGGGCAGATTGATACGGATATAGCTTCTATTGATGGCCAGAGAGCCGGCCTGGGTGCTGCCCAGAACCGTCTGACTTCTACGATCAATAACCTGTCCAATATTCGTGAGAACATGTCTGCTTCACGTAGCCGTATCCTGGATACAGACTTTGCTACTGAAACAGCCAATCTGACCAAGTACCAGATCATGCAACAGGCTGGTACAGCTGTTCTTGCTCAGGCTAACCAGGTACCTCAGAACGTTCTGTCTCTGCTCAGATAAGTTCTGGAGTTTAGATTTTTTAGTACCAGTAGTAAGGAGGCGCCTGGCGCCTCCTTTTTTATGGGCAGGGATGAGTTTCTCCCATTAAGGCACGACTTTATGGATACAGGAGCTAGAGTCACGCAGAAGCAGTTACAGGGGTATGAGGAGAGGTCGATAAAGCCAGAGCGGGACTTATTCAAAAAGTGGGAGTGGATTCATGTTTACAGTCAGTGGTTTTAATTCGGGTCTGGATGTTAATGCCATGGTGTCTAGTTTGGTTCAGGCAGAACGAGCGCCAAAAGAGTCTCAGATCACCCGCTCCCGAAACGCTTATAATGTAGAGCTGACGGCGTTGGGATCTATCCAGGGCGCCATTGATACCTTCCAGAGTGCTGTTGCCAAGTTAAACAGTACTGATTCTTTTCAGGCCAGAACCACTACCCTTTCTGATGCTGACGCCATGACGGTTATAGCAGGCAGCGCATCCGTCAAAGGTACTTATCAGCTTCAGGTTAATGCACTGGCCAGCAGTCACAGTATTGTCACAGACACTTTTCAGGACGCAGATACCTTTGGTGCCGGCAGCTTGCAGGTCAATCTGGGCAGTGAAAGCTTTAATATTACGCTGGATAGCAGTAACAATACGCTCACAGGCATCAAAGACGCTATCAATTCGGCTTCCGATAACCCGGGCGTACAAGCCACCATAATTAATGACGGCAGCGGAAAAAGGCTGTTGCTGACCAGTAATAAATCCGGAGCTGCAAACAGTGTCAGTGTGGATAGCAGTGCTTTGACTTTAGGTGGCAGTGATAAAGCGTTGACTACGGGTATTTCAGAGCTCAGCCCAGCTCGCGATGCTGAAATTGTCCTGGGTGAAGGGGCCGGGCAGATCATTATCAAGTCAGCGGATAATAGCTTCGAGAATTTGATTGACGGTGTCACTATCGACGTGAAAAAGGTGACTTCTGGTTCCGTTACTCTTCAGATAGCTGAAAACCCTTCCGTGGCAGAGGATGCCATCAAAGAATTTGTAGATGCCTACAATGCCCTGATTAACAAAGTCAACGAGCTCAGCTTATATCAGCCAGGACAAGATGCTGCTGCGTTGGTAGGAGACGCTACCGTCAGATCTCTGCAAAGTCAGCTCCGTAGAATCATCAGCGACAATCCGGGAACGGGTGATATCAAAATGCTGGCTGATCTGGGTATCAAAACCCAGTCGGATGGAACTCTGTCAATTTCATCCAGCCAGTTGTCGGATACGGTAAATAACAACTTCAGTGAACTTTCCAGCTTTTTTTCTGGAGGCTCTGGCATAGCGGGCAAACTGGAAAACCTGTTGGATGCCTATAACAAGAGCGACGGTATCTTTAAGGATCGAATGGATACCCTCAACAAGAACCTCACGAAGCTTGATGACGAAAGATCCGCTCTTAATGCTCGAATGGAAACCTTTGAACAATTCCTGCGAAATCGATTTCTGGCGATGGAAACACTGGTCGGCCAGCTGAATGCTACCAGTCAATATCTAACCAATAATCTGGCGGGCTTAAACAATAATAATAACTAAACGATATAGACTGGAGTAATCATCGTCGCAGGAATTCCATATGGCAAATTCAGCTGCAGTGAATGCCTATAGCAAGGTTCAGGGAGGCATCGCTGCTGAAGTTGCAACTCCACAGAGACTGGTTCAGTTACTTTTCAGTGCTTTGATGAAAGATCTTCATCAAGCTCGGGGCTTTATGGAGCGAAAACAGCGTCGTGAAAAAGCTCAGTGCATTGATAAAGCCCTCGATATTCTCATCACTCTTAATAGCTCGATTGACATGCAGGCCGGTGGCGAAATTTCTGCAAACCTTCGTGCGCTCTATCAGTACTGCATGCAGTGTTTGATTCAGGCCAATGCAGAGGACAATACCGATAAGCTGGAAGAGGTTATTCGGCTGATGGGAGATATTAAGTCAGCCTGGGATGCCATCTCAGATGGTTCAGAGGTTCCTGATGAAAAACCCTGACATTGTAAAAGAAAAGCTTCAGGAATCTATTCATAACCTGGGTGAAGCTACTCGGAACAAGGATTGGACAACGCTCGATGCTTTGGATAGTGAAGCTCGTCAAGCAATAGAAGATGCCCTGGAAAGCGGTTCTGCACCCTCTGAAGAGGTCAAGCGGTTGCTCGAAGATCTGCAAACGCTTTATCAGGAAATGATATCAGCCTGCCAGCTTGAACGAGATCATATACAGGAACAGTTAATGGCCAGTAAACGCCGTCAGGAAGCTATTGATAGCTATCAGCAAAGTGACAAGAGTCGAGGCTGATGGAAAGTCTACCGGTGTTGGATATTGCTAATTTTCTGCCTCTATCCGTGGGTGAGAATCTGACGGTTCAGCCTGGTGGACAGCCTTTACCCAACCTGACCGTTCAGCCTTCAAATGCTTCTGGTAGTCCTTCGGAAAGCGAGAATTCATTCGGTGTTTTGTTGAGCTTGTTATCAGATCAACAAACGAATGGTACTGAAGGGGCCGCTCAACTTAGAGAAACGGACCTGCCAGAACCATTAAAGTTTGATCTTAAAGCGTCTCATCACCTGCCACCGGAATTAGCTGATATACGTCCGAAACCTGATCCTTATCAAGGGCCCCCCAATCTTCAGGCTTTGGCTCAGAACTTCCCAGCTCAGCCAGTCGCAAGCGCATTACAAAAGCTGCTACCAAAGTCATCAGAAACGGGCTCTATTTCTGGTATAGCTGCAGAACCGGCAGGGTCGAAAGCAGAAACCGGGAAGTTATTGGAGCAACCACCACTGGTCAGACATGAAGAAACCAGGGTATTAAAAGAACATTCGGCTTTGGCCGGGAAGACATTTCCCAGCGTTGAATCTTATCCTGAAAGCAGGGAACTTAAACCTGAGTTGGCAGCACGAGACTTTAAAGTAATAGAGGCCACACCCAGACTGGAAACGAATGGTAAAACTGAGTCTCAGCAGCCGATATCGAACAGTCAGAACGCTTCAACAACCAACATCAATTCAATAGCCCAAGCTCCTGCTCAGTCAGCAGAGACGAAATCTTTTCATGTTCCCGTTGCTTCGCAGGTCGATGGACAGCCTTCCATGACAATGCGTCTTAAAGAGTTTCAGGATTTTCCCAATGCCATGGGCAGTCGACTGGCCTGGTTGGCAAACCAGGATCAGAAAACAGCCGTCATTCGTCTTGATCCACCCGAGTTGGGCAAGCTTGAATTATTGCTGAATATTGATGGTGATAAGGTATCTGTGAACTTTCAGGCTTCTGGCAATGCGGTCCGGGAACTGATTCTGCAACAAATCGATCGTCTGAGAATGGCCATGGCGGGTCATGATCTGGATCTGGTCAATGTCGACGTTTCTGCCGAAAGGGAATCCGATAGACAAAAGGATGAATCCCACACCTCTGCCGCTGCTTCAGTTTCAACCCTCATGGTCGATGAGAGTACTGATGAAAGCAGCAACTTGACATCAGGCCCCTACACGACTGTATCCACAGGGTTTCTGGATACTTTTGCCTGATCACCGACCTCTGCTGCTGAACGCTGTTTCTACCGTGAAAAACATTTTGCTAAGTCGATTTTTATGTTTGAAAGTGACGCAAAAAAGTTTTTCTTCGCTCATGGCTGTTTCCTTTTTCCAAGGACATTTAATACCGTGAAAATTCAGCTGGTACAGGCTCTGTAGTTAATTTCATGGTTCGGGGGGAGCCGATTTTTTGGCTCATGGCTGTTTAATGCTGGCAAGGCAACGTTATGGCTGACGAAGAAATAGAAGGTGGGGCTGAAAACCCTGAGAAAAGCTCTGGCAAATCACTGATTATTATCATTGTTTTGTTATTTCTGATCATTTTGGGGGGAGGTGGCTTCGCGGCCTGGTATTTCATGGGCTCTCAAACAGAGTCTGCTGAAACAACGGAAGAAGTTATAAAGCCTGAAGTGCCTAAATTTGTCACGCTGGAACCCTTTGTTATCAGCCTTCAGACGCAGGGACGGCCCCGTTACATGCAGATCAAGTTGACTCTGATGAGTCGTGATGAAGGTGCTGTTGAAATACTGAAAACCTATGTCCCGCTGATTCGAAACGCCATCGTCAACTATCTCAGCCAGATGACCTACAAAGAAGCCACGGCCAAGGAAGCTACGGATCAAATTCGCCATAACACCATAGAACGAATCAATGAGTTGCTGTTGGCAGAACTGTCTTCTGTAGTTCTGGATGACCTGTTGATTACTGATTTGGTGGTTCAATAACCGGGAAGTAATGGCGATGCCTGACTCATACCCAGCCGCCGGAAGGAATCCGTATTCTGGCTCAGGTCAGAAGCAGTCAGGAATTTCCGCTGTGCAAGGCGGAGGCGCAATGGCCTACACCCAGGCACAGCAGTTTGATGTCAAAGAGCTGGTTCATAGTCATACCAGTCTGGTAAAAAAAATAGCATTGCATTTAATGGGGATGACAGGCAGCACGGTTTCTCTGGATGATCTTATCCAGTCCGGGCTGATGGGCTTACTGGAAGCTGCCAGAAGATACGATGGCCGGGGTTTGGCCGGGTTCAGAAAGTTTGCTCAGCTGAGAATTCGCGGAGCTATGATTGATCAGTTGAGAGCGATTGATGGACGACCAAGGTCGTTCAGAGAAGACAGTAGGAATATTCGCAAGGCCATAAAAACTCTGGAAGGCCGTTTAGGTCGCTCCCCCAGAGAAAGAGAAGTGGCTGAAGAGCTAAGTATAGAACTTCAGGATTATCAGCAGATGCTGATTGAAGGCAATATTAGTCATATTGTCAGTTTTGAAGATTTGATAGCGGGCAGTGATGGGATTTCTGATCAGCAGTCTGAAAATCAGGAAGACAGAGGGCTGGACAGTAGTATTTTAGCTTCGGCTCTGGGGCAATTATCCGAGCGGGAGCAATTGCTACTGAATCTTTACTATGAGCATGAGCTTAATATGAAGGAAGTCGCTCAGGTGCTTGAAGTCACAGAAGCCAGAGTCTGTCAGCTGCACCGACAGGCTTTATTGCAGTTGAAAGCCATTCTACAGGCTGGCAAAGACAAGGAGGTTTGATCAGTGCTCATTCTGTTTGGATTGATAGTCCTTTTGGCCAGTATATTCGGTGGCTATGTGTTGGCCCATGGGAAAATGCTGGCGCTCTGGCAGCCCTATGAGATCTTGATCATTGTGGGTGGTGCTTTTGGGGCCCTGGTCATTGCAAACCCTCCTCAGGTGCTTCGAGCCATTGGCAGGCATACCAAATATGTCTTTGCTGGCACGGGTTTCAATAAAGTTTATTACGATGAGCTGATGCACCTGCTTAATGCTATTTTTGTCATGCTGCGCCGACAGGGCGGAAGAAAAAATCTTGAAGAACATATCGAAAACCCCGCCGAGAGTAAGTTATTTAATGCTTATCCTCGTATAGCAAGCACGCCTCATGTACAAAACTTCATTGTTGATAATCTTCGTCTGGTTCTGGTTGAAGCCATTGAAACCCATGAACTGGAAGGGCTGATTGAAGAAGAAATGCACAACCATGAAGTAGAAATGACACGCCCGGTGCAGGCTCTCCAGACAACGGCTGATGCTTTACCGGGGTTTGGCATTATGGCGGCAGTGCTCGGAATTGTTATTACCATGCAATCTCTGGATGGGCCGGCAGGACAGATTGGTACCCATATTGCGGCGGCTCTGGTTGGGACATTTATGGGGGTTTTTCTTGGTTATGGTGTAGTGGGACCTCTGGCTGCAGCGATCGAACACTCAATCAAGTATGAAATGAAGGCCTATGAGCTGATTAAAACCGCTATTGTCAGCCATCATGGCGGTACCCCACCAGAAATTTCTATTGATGCGGGTCGAAAGATGTTGTTTGGGGAAAATCGACCTTCGTTCACTGAGATGGAAGGTATTATCAGTGAAAAGAAGGCGCAGCCCTGATTCAAGACTTTTTGGGAATGCTCACTGTCATAAGGTAAAGCCCTGTGAGTGAAAACAAGACCATTGTGATCAAGCGTGTCCTTCATGGGCACGGAGGCCATCATGGAGGAGGATGGAAAGTCGCACTGGCTGACTTTGCCTTGGCCATGATGGCGCTCTTTCTGGTGCTTTGGTTATTGAATGTTGCCGATGATGATCAGAAGGCGGCTATTGCCGCTTATTTTGCAGACCCCGGAGCGTTTCGTCATAAGAGCAGTCTCAGCCCAATCGATTTTGGTGGTAAGCAGACCATCATGAACATACAAGGTGAAGGCCTTGCGATGAAGGGCCGTGAAGGGCCCGAAATTATTGGCGATGGTAATGCCACTACCCAGAACAAAAACCCTGACTTCAAACCCTTTATGGACGAACTCCAGAGTTTGATTATTGGTTTGAAGAAAGAGAAAGAGTTCTACGACTATATTCACCTGGAAATGTTGCCAGAGGGCTTGAGAATCGTCATTCTGGACAGCGATAAAGGCGACATGTTTCGCAGTGGCAGTTCAGCTATTACTCCTTTCTATGAAGATCTTTTACTGGCTATTGCACCGATCATTGCCAGAGCAAAACGCCCCCTGATGGTCAGCGGACATACGGATTCAGTAGCTTATGCCCGTGATGATTACTCAAACTGGGAGCTTTCTAGCGGTCGTGCACAGGTAGCCAGAAGAACACTGGTTCATGGCGGTGTACCGGATCAACAGGTTCTGTTTGTTGTGGGTATGGCAGACAGGGTGTCACGTATTGTTGGTGAACCCGAAAGCGGAGCCAATCGTCGAATTGAAATCCTGTTGTTGAATGAAGTGACCGAGCACCAGATGGTCGAAATGTTTGCTCCTGTGGACGAACGCCATGATAAAGATCATCCGGTAGGCAGCAGCGCCGTTAAAGAAGCAAAAAGCAAAGCTGAAGCCAATCAGTTGCCTGAGGTGTATCAGCCAGAATAGAGCCATCAGCCAGAACAAAGCCATCAGCCAGAACAAAGCCATCAGCCAGAACAAAGCCATCAGCCAGAACAAAGCCATCAGCCAGAACAAAGCCATCAGCCAGAACAGAGCCATCAGCCAGAATAGAGCCATCAGCCAGAACAGAGCCATCAGCCAGAATAGAGCCATCAGCCAGAACAGAGCCATCAGCCAGAACAGAGCCATCAGCCAGAACAAAGCCATCAGCCAGAACAAAGCCATCAGCCAGAACAGAGCGCCAGTCTAATAATCCGTCTTCACTTTTCCCTTCTCAACGACCCTGGCGACCACCACTTTGCCAGACTTCAGATTTCGTACACTAATTTGGTCGTATTTCTGACCTTTTTGCAGAGCAATACCGGGCATGGCGACCTGGAAGCCAGCCGATCCGGCAATAATAGTGACTTTATCGCCCTTGCTGACCAGGTCTGCGGCTTTTAACAGGCGCCGGGTGATCACTTTATCCTGAGAGATGGATCTTTTGGTTTTCTGTCCAGCTACGGACTCTATATCAGTGAAGTAGCCTTGTTTTAACCTGGCTATATCCCTATCTCTCAACAGGAGTTGTTCCGAGAAGATATGTTCATTTCTTTCCAGAGCCACACCGCTAACAACAACGGGAAGATAGACTGATATTTCTGCTTTTATCAGCGTGTTCCAGGATGATCCCTGCTTACAGCTGACCTTGGTACTGACATTTCCCAGTGGTTTTTTTGACGAGTTAACCAGAGACACTGAAGGTGTCGTACTGCATAGAGAAAGCCGGTTTAGTCCGGGTGGTGGTTTCAGTTGAATAGTGTATTGACTGGAATCCAGGCTTTTTGAGTAAGTCTTTACCTGTTGTTCCAGAAAACGATCAACAGCTTGAAGGATCTGATCTTCTGAAGTCAGGTCAGAACCATGGCTGAGGGGTGAGAAAGCCAGGACTGGACACAGTGCCATTAATCCAAGCCAGAACCAGTGCCTTTTCATAACATATCAGAGGAAAATCCTTTCCAGCTACCGGTTACATCCGGAAAACTCCCGGTCACAGAGGAAGAGATTTTCCGCTTTTCTCCCTGTATTTTTTTCTTTCAGGTTAACCCTTTGGAGTATCTGAAACCAGAGAGAATCGACAGAATAAGGCTTTAAAATCAGAATTCTAAAAGTTGGCATGCTATTCGCTATATATTCTTGATGCGGACTCCTGGAGCAGTTACTGACTGCTGACAGGAAATCATTGGCTCAAGGGACTGAACCATGATCAGCTTTGAACAGGCCCTGGGGATTCATCCTCAGGCTATGGCGTTTCGCTCGACAAGAGCCCAGATTCTGGCAGGCAATCTTGCGAACGTAGATACACCAAAATTCCTTGCCCGGGACATCCAGTTTGATGACGTTCTGAAAGGTGAATTAACGGGCAAACTCAATACCGACAATCTTCATATGCCGCTGGGCCCGGACGGCTCCGAGTCCAGCCTGCTCTACAGAATTCCTTTTCAGAAGTCTTCTGATGGTAATACGGTCGAACTGCATGTTGAACAAGGGGAATTTACCCAGAACTCGATTCAGTTTCAGGCAAGTCTGACTTTCCTTAATAAAAAACTAAAGGGCCTTGAGTTGGCCATCAACGGAAGGGTCTGATCATGTCACTGGAAAATATCTATGGAATTGTGAGCTCTTCACTGACTTCCCAAAGTATCAGGCTGAATGCTGTAGCCAGTAATATCGCCAATGCCAGCACAGCGGCTTCTTCTCCGGATGCAGTATTCAAGGCTCTGAAGCCGGTGTTCAGAACTGTGTACGACGAAGTTCTTACAGAAGGAGGAGGAACTGCGCCTGTTGCCAAGGTAGAGGTTGACTCAGTGATACGTCAGGCTTCAGAAGCTGTCAGACAGTATGAGCCTGAACATCCACTGGCTGACGATACCGGGTATGTCTACTACCCAAGCATTAGTGTTATCGAAGAAATGGCTGACATGTTGTCAGCTTCTCGCTCATTTCAAACCAGCATGGAAGTGATGACGACTGCCAAGCAGTTACAGCAGCGCATGTTATCACTGGGAGCTTGAGATCATGTCTATACAGGGAATAGGCCAGTCGCAACAGACAGCCGTTAACGGAGCCCAGAGTACAGCAAGCAACGATGCTCTGGATAAAAGTCAGTTTCTTACGCTATTGCTGGCCCAGATAGAAAATCAGGATCCCCTCAATCCTCAGGACAGTTCCGAGTTCACAACTCAGCTGGCCCAGATAACCAGTGTTGAAAATCTGGAGTCGATCAATAAACAGATTTCAGGATTAACCAACTCTTTGCAGTTATCACAATCACTCAATGCCAAGGCTCTGGTCGGCGAAAATGTGATGGTTCAGAGTAATTCGATGTCGGTTCAGGACGATGGAAAAATCACCGGTGAGGTGAAGCTACTGGCCAACAGTGAAGCACTGACACTGAATATTTACGGTGCCGGCAATCAGCTGGTCGATCAGGTTGAATTGGGAGCTTCTGCCGCTGGCAACATTGACTTCTCAACCAATGCCCTGCAAACCGGAACCTATACATTGACAGCAACTGCGCTGGTAAATGGTGAACGTTATAACGTGTCCATCAGTCTGGCTGCAAAAGTAGACAGTGTGACAATACCGGGCAATGGCGAGGAATCAACCGTATCTCTGGCGGGCATAGGCGATCTGCCATTGTCGTCAATCAGGAAAATAGGCAACTGAGGGAACAGATATGTCATTTGGAATAGGATTGAGTGGACTGAACGCAGCCAGACAGGATCTGGACGTGATCAGTAATAACATTGCCAACTCCAATACAGTAGGCTTTAAGGGTTCCAGAACTGAGTTTGCCGATCTTTACGCATCTTCAGTGGGAGGCAGTGCCAGTAAAGGCACCGGGGTTCAACTGGCGAATACCGCCCAGCAGTTTTCCCAGGGAGACCGGATTAATACTGAGAACAGTCTGGATATGATGATTACGGGCAACGGCTATTTTGTCGTTGATCAGAATGGTGAGAAATCCTTTACCCGGGCGGGCTATTTTGCACTGGATGCTGAAAAAAATGTAGTGAACAACCAGGGACTGAACCTTCAGGGTTATGCAGCTGATGCTACGGGTAATATTCTGCCTGGTACTCTGGCTGATCTTAAGATCGCTCAGAGCGAGCTTCCCGCTACTGCAACGACCAATGTTGTGGGGGCTGCCAATCTGGATTCCAGAAATACAGTGCCGTCTGTGGGTACGTTTAACCCTTCTGATCCCAACAGTTACAACTCGACCATGGCTTTCAATGTTTATGACAGTCAGGGCAACCCACATACCTTGAGTATGTACTTTGTAAAAGATGCTACACCCAATCAGTGGACAGCCAACTTCCAGTTCGATAATGCCACCATCAATGATGCAGGCGGTACACCTATCGGGAGCCAGACCATCACATTTGATTCCAGTGGGCAGTTGTTGTCCGGAGGAACATTCAACATTGGGATACCCGAAGCTACCAATGCTTCTTTGGTGGGGGTTGCTGATATGACCATGAATCTTGATCTGGGGTCTTTCAGCCAGCTGGGTTCTGATTTTACGGTGAACAAAGCGACTCAGGACGGTTTCCCTCCCGGACAACTAACAGGGCTGGAAGTCAGTAAGGAAGGGGTGCTGAAAGCACTTTATTCTAATGGTCAAAGTTCCGTTCAGGGGCAGATTGTTCTGGCAGCGTTTCCAAACGACAATGGACTCATCCCCTCCGGTGACAGTCTCTGGTCAGCCTCTTTTGCTTCGGGTAGCCCATTGCTTGGTGCTGCAGGCAAAGGTTCTATGGGTAATCTTCAGTCGGCAGCGCTGGAGCAATCCAACGTGGATCTTTCCAGGGAGCTGGTCAGGTTAATTGAAGCCCAGAGAAATTATCAGGCCAATGCCAAAACTATTGAAACTTCCAGCAGTCTCACCCAGACACTGATGCAGATTATCTAATGGATAAGGTTATCTACATAGGCATGAGTGGTGCCAGACATGCCCAGACAGCCCAGCGCATCCATGCCAACAATCTGGCAAATATTAATACCGGTGGCTTTCGGTCGGACTTTAGCTATGCCGTCACCAAACAAATGGCTGGTGAAGGAAATGACAGTCGCTATATGGTGGCGACCGCCGGTGGCGGTAGTCGTCTAAATCCCGGGACCCTGTCTCATACTGGACGTGTTCTGGATGTAGCCATCAGTGGTTCCGGATGGATTGCTATAGAGGATGAGGCAGGAGAAGAAGCTTATACCCGGGCAGGACATTTGAAGGTCAGCGTCGATGGCAATCTGCTGACTGAGCATGGACTGCCTGTGATGGGAGAGGGCGATCCTATTAATATTCCTCCCTATCAGCAATTGGATATTGGCATAGATGGCAGTATTTCCATTATTCCAGTCGGTGGTGAAGGCGCACAACCGGTTGAAGTAGGAAGAATCAAACTGGTCAATCCGGAGTCCCGACTGATCGGTAAAAGTGAAGACGGTTTGTTCCGGACCCTCAATGGTGAAGAAGCTGAAGTGGATGAGGCTGTACAGATCAAATCCGGTTATCTCGAAGCCAGTAATGTCAGTGCTGTCTCGGAACTGGTTCAGATGATGCATTTGAGCCGACAGTTCGAGGTGCAGGTAAAGGTCATGAAAACCGCCAGTGAAATGGCATCAGCCGGTGACCGAATGATGCGAGGGAAGTAGTCAGTAGACTTATCGATCAATATACCCATCACTCTTGAAAATGTGAGGGTGTTGGCTGCACTCGTTCACCCCAATCACCTACTACGTGTAGGCTCATGGGGCTTCACTCGTTTGCCGCCTACTCACATTTTCAAGGGTAACGGGTATAAAATCTAACTGGAAAAGGATTTTCCATGAACCCATCTCTATGGATCAGTAAAACCGGCCTGAGTGCTCAGGATAAGCAGATGGCCGTGATCTCAAACAATCTGGCCAACGTCAGCACCATTGGTTTCAAGCGTGACAGGGTCAGTTTTGAAGATCTTTTCTATCATGTCGAGCGCCAGCCGGGAGCACTGTCCGATCAGCAAAATGAGTTGCCCTCGGGCCTTCAGCTGGGCAGTGGTGTAAGAATTACCGGTACTCAAAAAATCTTCACTCCTGGTAGTTATCAAACAACCAATCAATCGCTGGATATGGCCATTGTTGGCAATGGCTTTTTCAGAGTCCTGATGCCGGACGGTTCTCCTGCTTACACCCGTAACGGTCAATTCCATCTCAATACTGAAGGCACCATGGTGACGGCTGCAGGATTACCTTTGGAGCCGGAAATTACTGTACCCAACGGAGCCCAAAATCTCACAATAAGCCGTGATGGCATTGTCATGGTGACCTTGCCCGGAGAGGTGGACCCAACAGAAATAGGTCAGGTTAATCTGGTGTCCTTTGTTAACCCGGCAGGTCTTGCGAGTCGTGGTGGCAATCTCTATGTCCAGACGGCTTCCAGTGGTGAAGAAGTAGAAGCTGCGCCAGGCTCAGAAGGATTGGGAGAGGTTAAACAATTTACGCTGGAATCTTCCAACGTCAGTGTCGTAGAAGAGCTAGTCAACATGATATCTGTACAGCGGGCCTATGAGATGAACTCCAAGGCTATCTCTGCAGCGGATGAAATGATGTCCTATGCCAATCAGGTACTCTGATCATGAATAGACTGGCGCAAACGGTTTCTCTTTCACTATGGGCATTGGGCACTCTGTTGCTTTTGCAGGGTTGTACGGGTCTGCCTAACAAAGAGCAAAAGTACGAGCGTATTCCTCCGGTTAAACCTGCTGCTGTTAAACCGGTTGCTGTGGTACCGGTACCTATACCTGAACTGGCTCCGGTAGCTGAGGGGATCAGCGGCAGCTTGTACCGGGCGAACTATCCGGTGCAGATATTCTCCGACCGCAGGGCTTACAGGGTAGGGGATATTCTAACCATCAACATTGCCGGCGATAACTTCGATATCAAGAAAGACTCCAATACCACTCTCGATAAAAACGGCAGCATAGCCTTCAATGACCCCACTATTTTTGGCAAAACGGGTGCCAGTATTCTGGGATCAGGACGATCCCTGGCTTTCAATGCCTCACCCACACGACAGTCATATGGCAACACCAATCTGAAAAGAGCTTCCAAGCTGACTGAAGGTCAGATTGCCGTTCAGGTTGTTCAGGTTTTGCCAAACGGTGCTTTGCGTGTTCAGGGTGAAAAGTGGTTACAGCTGAACAATGAAGCTGAATTTGTGCGAGTCAGCGGGATGCTGCGACCAGAAGATATCAGTACCAATAACGAAGTGGCTTCTACCAAGTTAGCTCAGGCTCGAATTACGTACTCTGGCGTGGGCAGTGATGCCGATGTGCATGAGCCGGGTTGGGGTACCAAGATTATCAACAGCCCATGGTTCCCATTCTAGGAGGGTGTATGAAAAGCACTCTATTGATACTCCTGTTGCTTTCATCATGGAATGTCCATGCAGAACGTTTGCTGGATCTTGTTGATGTTCAGGGCGTGCGCAGTAATCAGCTGATTGGCTACGGGCTTGTGGTTGGACTGGATGGAACGGGGGACAGTGGCAGTACCGAATTTACCAATCAATCACTGGTCAACATGTTGCGCGAGTTTGGCATCACTCTGAGCAAAGAGCCTTCTGTGGATAATGTTGCTGCAGTTTCTGTTCATGCTGAATTGCCTGCTTTTGTCCGTCCGGGTCAGAAGATTAATGTAACAGTGTCTTCTATTGGAGACGCTAAAAGTATCAGGGGAGGAGCCTTATTGATGACTTCTCTGAAGGGCATTGATGGTGAGGTCTATGCCATAGCCCAGGGGAATGTTCTGGTCGGTGGTGCTTCAGCCAGTGGGGCCAGTGGTTCGAGAGTGACTATTAACAGTACCAGCGCAGGCATTATTCCCAATGGAGCCATTGTCGAAAGAACCGTTGCTTCCGGTTTCAATCACGGGCCTATTGTTCTGAATTTGCGTGAAAGAAGCTTTTCCACAGCCCGGACCATCGCCGTCACGATCAATAAGGTCATTGGGCCCAAGGTGGCCAGTGCCGTTAATGGTTCAACCGTTGAGGTGCAAGCCCCCAAAGACAGGAATCAGCGTGTCACCTATATGGCCATGCTGGAAGATATGCAGGTTGAACCATCAGCACCACCGGCACGAGTCATCTTTAACTCACGAACCGGAACCGTTGTGATGGGACAGAATATTCGTGTACTGCCCGCAGCCGTCAGTCATGGCAGTCTGGTGGTGACCGTCCGGGAGTCAACCGAAGTGAGCCAGCCCAATCCGTTTGGCCAGGGCACTACCACGGCAATCGATAAAAGTGACGTGCAGATTGAAGAACAGAAAGGTCGGACCTTCATTATGCCCGACAGTGTTTCTTTGCAGGAGATCGTGACTGCTATTAATAGTGTGGGGGCTACGCCTACCGATCTTATGTCGATTCTGCAGGCGCTGAAAGCAGCGGGTGCACTCAGGGCAGAGTTGATCGTTATTTAAATGCCATTTGGAGGGCGTATGAATATTCCAGGGATGTCATCGGATGCCTTGTTGCAACAGGGCAAGCTGAACCAGATAAAAAGTCAGGGTGATACACCCGAAGCAATAAGAGAAGCGGCAGAAGCCTTTGAATCTGTTTTTGTGCATATGCTTCTGAAGACAATGCGAGAGGCCAATGAGGCTTTCAGTGATGAAAACCTGCTGGGTGGTCAGAATGAAAAACAATTTCAATCCATGATGGACACCCAGCTAGCTTCTGACCTGAGTGACAATGGTGGGTTGGGATTAGCGGATGTCATGATCAGGCAGTTGAGCCGTGGGTCTCAAGGTCGATAACTCTACGAGAACGAATGCCTATAACGATAGAAAACATTTTGTTTCAGCCTCAAATGCCCATAGCGAAAGAAAAACGTTTTGCGCCACCCTCATCATGAAAAACGATGGGGCAAAATGTTTTTCACGGTAAAAGTAAAGAGAGCCAGACAAAATGTTTTTCAAGAAAATAGGGCCAGAAAACAAGGAGTCGTCTTATGAGCCTGCTGGAAATTGGCAAGTCAGGCATTATCGCCTCTCAGGCCGCCCTTAATGTCACCAGTAATAACGTGGCTAACGCCAATACCGAAGGGTACAGTCGACAGCGGGTACAAATGCTGCCTGTGGCCACTACGTTGCCAGGCTATATCAGTCGGGGAGCTGGGGTCGTAGCAGGTGATATTACCCGTATTGCCAATACTTTCCTGACCAGCCAGGTATGGGACAGTACGACCATCAACAGTCAGAAAAAGATCATGAATGAGTACCTCAGCGAGCTGGACACGCTGCTGGGGAATGAAAGTACGTCATTGGCTAAGGGTATTAATAGCTTTTTCAATGCACTCAATGCGTCTTCTTCTGAACCTCTCTCTTTGTCGGCCCGTCAACAGGTGATCAGTACTTCCCAGACTCTGGTGACTCGCTTCAACAACCTTGCAGCACAGCTCGACAAGCAGAATCAGTTATTACTGAAACAAATGGATACTTCAGCCCAGCAGGTGAACAGTCTGGCCAGCAGTATCGCGGCATTGAACGACAGCATCCGGAGTGCTGCAACGGGCAATGCTCAGCCAAACAGTCTGCTGGACGAGCGGGATCAGGCAGTGACCAAACTGGCGGAACTGGTGGGTGTGACCGTTCTTGAACAGCCAGATGGTTCCGTCAATATTTACCTGCAATCCGGTCAACCATTGGTGTTAGGTGACCAGGCCAACAAACTGGAAGTACGGGCCAACCCGAACAATCCCAGAAAGTCAGAAATTTTATTGAATACCTCCAATTCGACCCTGTCGCTGGGCGACAACATGGGTGGTTTGATGGGCGGGTTGCAGAGTTATCAGAATGACGTACTGGGGAATATCATGAATCAGCTGGGGCGTGTTGCTCTGGCGATGAGTGATCAGATGAATACAACTCTGGCCCAGGGAACGGATCTCGACGGCAATTCAGGAACACCCGGCAACTATCTGTTCAACGACATTAACTGGTTGTCTCAGAAAGATCGTATCGTGAAGACCACTGGGTCTGGTGATGCTCTTATGGGCATGTCAGTGGCTGACAGCAGTCTGCTTGAAGATCAGCAATACCGGCTGGATGTGGGGGCTGGTGGCACCTTTACAGTGTATGACGCATCCAATGCTGTGGTGACTACTGTGCCTGCTGCCGGATCAACCCTGGCATCGGGTGGAACCCTTTCATTTAACGGGCTGGAAATTACTCTCCATGACGGCGCTTTGCAGAGTGGTGACAGTTATCGCTTATCTTTGCCCCTGTCAGGCTCTCCTGCAGCAACACGCGCTGTTGAACTGAATAGAGCTGGAGGTAGCTCTGGACTGGTGCTGGTTGAAATCAGTGACACCAGCCAGATCACTACCAGCGATTATGATTTGAGCATTACCTCAGGGACACCCGATCAGTACACCCTGATTCGCAAAAATGATGGCCAGAGCTGGGTCGGAAATGCTACAGACCTGAACACCGGAATCACGATTGATGGTCTGAAGATTATGGTGAATAACGGCACTCTGGCTGCTGGCGACCGCTTTATTTTACAACCCACACAGGAAGGATCAGCTCACCTGCAAGTGGTGATGGAGAGTGCCAGAAGCCTGGCATTTTCTGACAGTGGCAGTCCGGGAGATAACGGTAATCTGCAAAAGATACTTGAGCTTCAGAACAAGGATATTCTTCAGGGTGACCTGAGCCTGTCTGAAAGTTATACACAGATTGTCGGGTATGTCGGCGTTCTGACTGCTCAAGCCAAAACTGAAGCTTCTGCCAGTCTGGCTCTGCTTCAGCAGGCTGAAGCGGCTAAAGGGGCTGTCAGTGGCGTTAACCTGGACGAAGAAGCTGTGGATCTTATGAGGTTTCAACAGGCATACAGCGCCAATGCCAAAGTGATTTCTATAGCTCAGAGTACCTTTGATGCTCTGCTGAGAATGTTCTGAAGAAAACAGCTGCGAGCCAGTAAAGGATGAAAGGATATGAGAATCAGTAGCCTGCAATTCAGCAATATGATGCTGCAAAACATGCAGAGAAACACATCTCAATTGGCCGTAACGTCGAATCAGCTGGGTACAGGCAAAAAGTTGTCGGTACCCTCAGATGATCCTATCAGTGCGGTTAAGCTTCTGCATATTGATCAGGAGCTGGCAGCAATCAATCAGTACAAGGGCAATATAAACTCCCTGAAGCGCGGGCTGTCAGAAGAAGAAACTGCACTCAACAGTATGAATAACATTTTGCAGAGAGTTCGCGAGATCGTTGTGAGTGCGGGTAATTCAACCTACGGTGATGGCGAACGTACTGCGCTCGCGTTGGAGTTGGATGAACAGGTCAAGGCACTGAAAGGGCTGGCCAATTATCAGCAGGCCGACGGCCAGTATATTTTCTCAGGAACCGATGCTTTAACGAAGCCGATACAAAGCTCTGGGCCCGGTTATGTCTATGGAGGGAATGATCAGCAGAGACTGATCAATATCAACAGCTCGACCACGGTCAGCGCCAATGATACTGCCCGCGATCTGTTCTTCAATGTCAGTCTCGCCAGTACGACTAACAGCGGCAGCGTCAATATGGATCGCTACACTCTTTCCAATCTGGAGAACTTTGGTCACTATGCCAGTGTGACTCTGGATTATAACGGCACCGATCTGGATGTGTCTTATACCGATCATTCAGGCAATGTCACCCTAGATACAACTTCTCCCTGGACTCCGGGATCAACCATTACTCTGAATGGGGCAACTGTGGAGTTGGATGCAGTGCCGGCAGGGGCCTTCAATATCTCACTGACTCCAGAAGATACCTTTACTGAGCTTGAACAGCTTTCTGCCACACTTAAAGCCCCCGGAGGACCTTCAGAGCTTGCCAGCTGGCTGCATGCCATCGACAACACCATGGATAAAGTGGGTAAGGTTCAAACCAGTATTGGTGGTCGAATGAATGCTTTGGATAACAGTAGTGACAGTCTGGAAGATCTTAAGCTCATGAACGATATCCTGAAGTCGGAGCTTGAAGACCTGGACTATGTCGAGGCTATCAGCCGCCTCAATCGTCAACAGGTGGTTCTTCAGGCCGGTCAGCAATCCTATTCCATGATCCAGGGGCTGACATTATTCAATTACATCCGTTGAGCTTTTCAGAAACGCATCAATAAACAGCCATGGTGGCTCAATGGTTATTCTGATCAGGGTCAAGAAATCGTCTTCAGAGTCGATTTTTATGTCATGAAGATTCCATTTGGAACCATCCATGTCGAACATCAACGGAGTAGGCAGTGGCTCCCGCTCTGGTAAGGTAAAGGGCGCAAAGAAAGCCAAAAGCACTCAAGCTGCGACCAAAAGCAGGAATACGCAGTCAACCGATCTGGATCAACTGGAGTTGAGTACGGATGCCGTTTTGCTGAATGATCTTCAGCAGGCACTGATGGACTCTCCGGAAGTGGATGTCATCAAGGTAGAAGAGATTCGCCAGGCCATTAAGGAGGGTAAATTGCCTCTAAACAGGGAAAAGCTGGCGGAAAAAATGCTGGAGCTACACAACCATGATCTGGACAGTCCGGATCCTTCCGAACCAGAGCAGTAGCGACAGTACCTGATTTTTTATCATAAACAGCCTTGAGCGAAAAACAGCCTTGAGCGAAAAACAGCAATGAGCGAAAAACAGCCATGAGCGAAAACAACTACTTTTCACACTAAACAGTGAGTTAAAAGACCTATGAGTGCTGCCCTTGTTCTCAACACCATCAGTGAAGCCTGCCATTTCTTTATAGAGCTGGAGCATCTGCTCAGCCAGATACACTATCAACTGTTGTCTCGAGATGTTTCCAAACTGGAGCTCAGTATCAAGGAGCAGTCCAGGTTGTTGAACAAGATCCGGCAGAATACCGAGTTAAGAATAAAGCTGGTCGATGAGCTGGGTTTCTCCAACGATACGGCAGGTATGAAGCAGTTATTATCAACGTTGCCTGAAGAGGAAATAGAAACCGGTTTGGACAGTTGGTCCAGACTGGAATCAGGTATTCGTCACTGTCAGGAATTGAACAAATTGAACGGGCGTGTACAGACTCGTTTGGGGACGGTTACACAGCGCTTGATTGGTATGATCGACGATCATTGCTATCGATTATCAACCTACTCCTCCGAAGGCATTCCTGTGGCGGTCAAAAGTTCTCAGGTGGGATTAAATGCCTGAACGCTTCAAGCCTTCAGGCATTCTTCTCTGCATTGATTGAACTTATACCAATCGCACATTCTAACTACGCTATTGTGCTGGCAATCTGAACAACAGCCCTGCGTTGGAACTCCTCGCAATAGCTAGCTATTACTCGTCGTTCCGCCTTGCTCTGATGTCCAGCTTGCCATG
>NZ_JBPCXO010000219.1:0-7171 GCF_051008435.1 Endozoicomonas sp.
AAGCTCAACACAGCCTGGAAATCAGTGAACTGGCAGGCAGTGCCGCTTTTGAAATTTTACTGACCCTGGTGTTGGCTGCTGTGCCAGCGGGTACAGGCGCTATTGTCAATCTTGCCAGTAAAGCCCGGCTGGCTCGGCAGATGACCGATCTTGGGGAGTCACTCAAAGAACTGGCTGATCTCAAGAAAGTGGTCCAACAACACAGCGAGAAGAAGACACTTCGCACGCAGACCACAGGGGATATGACCAAAGACCTGCCTGTGGATAACCGACCTCCACCACAGAATAACCCTCCTCCTCGAGGAGAAAGCATCACAGAGGTTGTGCAAGGCCTCACAAATTTGAATCGTGTGAATGGGGATAAAAGTCAGCATGACAATAGAACTGAAACAGAGGTCAATACATCTAATACTGTTGATGATAAAGTCCCTGATGACTTCAGCGATAGTAAGTACTCTCCAGTAGAGGTTAATGGCAGGAAGGTCTATAAGAATGCAGTAGATGTTAATCTGGGAGCTCCATTAATGGTACATAGGAGTGTTCACAAAAGCATCCGTCAGAAGGTTCAAGATGAAGGGTGGACAAACTTGGATTTAATGGAAAACGGATATGCTCCTATTGGGCCTGATGGTAAACAAATCAACTTGCACCATATTTTGGGGCAAGAGCCTGGGCCCATGGTGGAACTGACTTCAACACTCCATAAGAAACATCACAAGCCTCTCCATGGCTTGATTGA
Organism: Endozoicomonas sp.; assembly: GCF_051008435.1. Classification (GTDB taxonomy): domain Bacteria; phylum Pseudomonadota; class Gammaproteobacteria; order Pseudomonadales; family Endozoicomonadaceae; genus Endozoicomonas_A. The sequence goes on from NZ_JBPCXO010000219.1 coordinate 740, forward strand.
AGACGGTCGTAGTTTTCGCAATGATCCATCAATACACTATCAATATGAAAAGTTCAGAAAAGAGTATTGGAAGCATAGAGCTGAAGATTTCAAATAGGTGAAATATGAAAGATTACAGTGCATTAATCGATAATGTGAAGAAAGCCGATAATGAGTTATTCTGGCTTGGCTCAGCTTCTAGTGATCAAATCAACAAGCTAGAGAAAATTTTGGAGGTTAAACTACCAGAATCCTTTAGACAGTTTCTTTCTGAATATGGTGGAGGTGGGATTATCGATGCTGAAATTTCTGGTATAGAAGACAATCACGCAGCCCTCGATAATGGTGGGACCGTTTTTGGTGATACGTTGACAGCCAGAGAAGATTACGAATTGCCAGAAAATCTAATCGTAGTGTTCTTTAAAGATTATGAAATTTGCTGGTGTCTAGACTCTAGCTCTACTGATAATAGTGGAGAATACCCTGTAGTCAGCTATAACTTGTTCCATCACAAAGTAGATAACAAAATTGCTGATAGCTTCAGTGATTTTTTCAAAGATTACCTAGAGCTGCGAGCATAATAGCTCATCTTCATAGTTAGAGAGCTTCAATATGTTCATAGATGATGTGTATGCAAGCATTGGTCAGCAGATTGCAGACGCTATCAGTGATGACTGGTCTGAAGCATGGCTTTTTGTAGAGTTCTTTGAAGATGCGGCCAACTTTAAAGGCGAATACATCTCTAATTCAGAAAGAAAGTTCTTCAAAGTTGGTTATAAAGCATACAAAAATTTTAAAAAGTTATATGAGATAACTACAGAAGGGGAAAATAATCGCTGGAATAAAGCAAAGTTCACGCTTTACCCTACCGGAAAGTTCAACATCGACTTTGAATGGGATCAGGATTTAGCCGACGAGATAGCCGCCAACTCCTGAAAGTCCTGCACAAACATTTTGATGGCTGAATTTCATCTCCTTAAAAGTCAGCCTTTGAATCACTTCGGAACTTTTCTGTCTATCAGCTGAACAGCCCCGGCCCGGAATGACGGGACTGTTCACGGAACATCATGAAAATACCCCCATACGCCACCGGCTCTATCGAATCCCGACCTCCAGCGGAACGAAAGCTATCGTAATCAACGCCTGAGAATAGCAATCCAACGGCCAAGATTGAGCAGACTGCCCAGGGCAGCAGCCACATAGGTCATGGCAGCGGCTTTTAACACTTTTGTAGCAGCGGGCATATCTTTTTCAGACAGATAACCTTCGGACAGGATGGGCAGAGCTTTTTTAAAACTGGCATCCAGCTCCATGGGAAGATTGATCAGCTGTACCCAGATCGCTGCCAGCATACCGGCAACACCGATGATAACCGTTAGCAGGATACTGTGAGGAACCCGGGTCAGAGCAAAAACCAGAGGAGTAATCATCAGAGCCATGGCACTGAAACGCTCAATGGTCATGGCAAGACGTATACGTCTCTGGCGGAGCATAAATCCGGCATGTTTTTCCTGGTGCTGGAGTGCATGGCCGGTTTCATGAGCGGCCACTGCCACTGCAGACACTGAACGTCCATCATAGTTTTCAGGTGACAGCGAAATCAGCAAGTCTTCCGGATTATAGAAGTCTTCTCCCTGGTTACCTTTTACGACCTTGACGCCTTCCAGACCAAAACGCTCCACAAGGTGAACAGCCAGTTCACCGCCTGTCCCCTGCAGGTCAGAACGATCACCACCGTGCATTTTGAGTGTTCGTTTCACCCAGATCTGGGGGCCAAAAACCAAGACCAGAATCAATAATCCCAGGATGACAAAGACCATTCCATGCTCTCCAGTCCATTTACAGACTTATAATTTACCCTGACCTTAACAGGCCTTCCATCAAAGCAGAATGACAATTAAAAAATGGCCTGTTCACGAACCACATCAGCGATCACTTTCAGGACAACCAGGGCCAGGATCAACCTTGGAGCCCAGTGCATATTTTTTACATCTTTTAAGAATTGCAGCATATTTCTCAGCTCATATGACAGCTTACTGTTTCTCGAAAAATACGTTCACCCCAGAGGATAAAATAATTTTTCGTTCATGGCTGAGAGGCTTTATATCATATCTGAACCAACAGCCTACATAGCCATCTTCCCCATTTTTAGAGCAATCTACCTAAAAGAAACCGTTTTCTAACGCATGGCAACTAGTTCAAACAGGGTACGAAAATTTTAATTAATCCTACTGTCTTACATTTCCTTTTAACCCATTTTTGATTCTGCTAAATTCGATGGCGCTGCGCTGTAAAACACCCAACCTTTACAGCATTCAAATACCTGATCGTCTGTAAAACAGGTCTCATAGAAGTAGAAGAATAAACAACCATGAACGCCGCCATCATTTTTCAGGATGTAGCGCGTTCATGGAAAAAGTTATGAGGGAATCAAAATGACGACATTCAAGGATCGCATTCTTGAAGGCAAAGTGGCCTACGTAGCCGGTGGCACCCGAAGCTTCAACCTGGCCATTGCCAAGCGCTTTGCCGAGCAGGGCGCTAAAGTCACAGTAATGAGTCGAACTGTTGACCGCACTGAGTCTGCAGCACAGGAAATTCGGGACCTGGGCGGCGAAGCCCTGGGTCTACCCGGTGATGTACGCGACTATGATCGTGTCTATGAAACCATGAAAGAAACTGCCGAAAAGTTTGGTGGTATCGATATCGTGGTCGCAGGTCAGGCAGGTAACTTTTATGCGCCTGCCATTGGTATGAGTGCCAACGCATTTAAATCCATTATTGATATTGACCTGCTCGGTACCTTTAATGTTTTCAAGGCTTCCTGGGACTTCCTGCGTAAGCCTGGTGCTTCTCTGATGGCCATCACTGCTCCGGAAGCAGTACGCCCATTGCCATACCAGACTCACGTATGCTCTGCCAAAGCCGGTGTTAATATGCTTTGTAAAGTTCTGGCTCTGGAATGGGGCCCTGAAGGTGTCCGTGTCAACGGCATTTCGCCCGGACCCATTGAGGACTCCTGGGGTATGCAAAACGTCATTCTGAAAACTCCCGGCATGTATGAAACCATCCGTGAGGGCACACCTCTGCGCCGCTGGGGTACCAGTAATGATGTTTCCGACGGTGCCTTGTTCCTGGCTTCCGAAGCCTCCAGCTACATCACAGGCACCATTCTGGATGTCGACGGCGGTGTGACGATTCAAACCACCACCTCTGAAGGTGGTACCGCAACCGAAGGGTATGAAGATGACCCTCGAATTCGCGGTGCCGGTAAAGGCGACCGTTAACCACTGCCCTTTATTTTCAAAAGCATGAACACCCTGATGCCGTCACCGGGATGCTCCATTGGCGGCATTTTTCTTTCTTTTAATTTGCTCAAATCCTGACCTGTATCAGGGAGATTTTCGCCCTCGCCCGCTATAGTTTCTGAATCCCTTTGCCTCTCTCCAGAATCTGCAATTCATGTCTATACCAACCTCACTTCCTGACTATGATCACCGGACAGTGTCCAGTCTTCTACTGGATATTGCTGCACTGCTTATGTCATCCGGCGCCCATACAGAACGCGTCAATCGTAATGTACGACGAATAGCTCATGCCCTGGGCTATGACATTGAACTGTTTTTCTCTTTTGCCGGCATCACCCTGACACTGTCTGATCAACAAAGTCCTCATTTGCAACACACGGCTTTTCGAAGAGTTCCCAGTTATGCCGTCAATATGAGTGTGGTATCCGCCATCAGTCGAATGAGCTGGAAAGTCTCTGTTGAATGCTGGCCCCTGACAGACATCGCTCAGGAAGTGGAGCGTATTCGTCGCATTCCTCATTACCCCAAAATGATCTTGCTGATCATGATCTCTCTGGCAGGCATGGCATTTTGTCGTCTGGCCGGCGGAGAAATTCCAGCCATGCTGCTGGCAGGTGCTGCAACAGCCATCGGCTTTACCGCCCGCAACAAAATGCTGTCCAGTGGCTATAACCTGGCTTTGAGCATCGCTGCTGCTTTTAGTGCCACGGCCATCAGTGGACTTGGACTGGTGTTTCACTGGGGAGATTCACCGGAAATAGCCGTTGCCACTTCAGTGCTTTTTCTGATTCCCGGTGTTCCCATGATCAACAGCATTATTGATCTGCTCCATGGTCATATTATTGTCGGACAGGCACGAGCGATGCAGGGCATCGTTATCGCCTTTGCAATAGCCATGGGCATTGTCATCAGTTCCGCGCTATTGGGGGTTTATCAGATATGATCGGGTTACTGATTGAGAAATGTTGCTGGGCTGCTCTGGCCGCCATGGGATTTGCCACTCTGTTCACCACTCCCCTTCGGGCTTTCTGGGCCACAGCACTTCTGGCAGCAGTAGGATATGGGTTAAGAGGTATGGCTCTGCACTTTGGTCTCGACCTACTGACATCCACACTGCTTGCATCTTGCACCATGGGACTTCTCGCTATTCAGCTTGCTCACTGGGTGCACACACCCACGACTGTGTTTATGGCACCAGCTGTTATTCCAATGGTACCGGGCGTATTTGCCTATCGAAGCATGATGGGACTGATGGAGATGAGCCAGACCTCCACCTTCTCAACAGATCTTTTGATGCAGACCATCAGTTATGGTCTGAATACTGTCTTTATTTTGCTTTCTCTGGCAGTGGGAGTCACGATTCCTTCCCTGCTGTTCAAAAACCGCAGCGTCAAAGACATTCGTTTACTGAGATCCCGGAAAACCCGGGTTTAGCCGCCTGCCGGACTTTAGCTTTCTCTGTCCAACAGGCTTTCCGAGGGGTTAAGTTCCCTCTTTCATGCGCTTGAAGGCTTCTGCATTGATGCGAATGAAAAGACATTCTGCTGTGGCGGTGACTGCACCATTAGCAAGTATTTCAGCCGTCATGATGATTCTGCGACCTTCGGACTCTTTTAATCGCCCCTGAAACGTCAACTCAGTATTCAATGGGGTTGGCTTCAGATACTTCACCGACATTTGACCGGTCACGCCGGGATGTCCGGTAATTTTCTGGCCAATACCAAGAAACTGATCAAATAGAGCCGCAACATAACCACCATGAACGGTATTGGGAGGACCTTCATATTGCCAGCCCAGCATCGTCTTCCCATAAACGCCCTCATCATCCATCCAGATATTCAGAGGAGGCGCCAGTGGATTCGATTTACCTTCGACCGGGTTCAGCTCGTAGCTCAGCTCTGAGATGGTTTTCTGTTCAAAAGCAACGGCGTCAGTGCTGTCAAAACGTCCCTTGGCCATGGGTTGTTTCTCGAGGTTGTCTGCCTGAAACGAGATCGCTTCTGCCAGTTGCTCAAGCTCTTCTACCGAAGCTTTGGTGTTCACAAGGTTTTCAATCAGCCTTCGGGTTGCATCGGCTGCTTTTCTTCTGGCAGCCCATCGCTCGTCCAGAGGCTCTTTCAGCGTTTCGCTGTCGAAAGGGTAATATTTGGAGGGCATGGTCATTTTTCCATTCTTTTTATCAGATCTGAGTCCACTCTACCAAGCTCATTGCCAGTAAACCTCCTGCAATCAGATTAGAGAATGAACTCATGTATGGAATGACCGGATCAGTCTGGAATCAGCTGGAACTTAAGCGGTCATCCAGGGAGTGTCGGGCAGCTGGTCAAGATTCTGCTCATACCTTTTCAGGTTGAACGCTGCCTCATTTTGAATAACATCGATAATTTCAACGGAGAGTGCACAGGCAATGTAATCCATGGCCTCCTGTCTCTCCATTCCGGTCATGGTCAACCTGAGCAGGGTTTCCTTAACCCTTGTAGGGTTATTCTCAGTCAGCTGGTTTTCAACAATTTCCAGCAAATGGGCCTCAGTGACCAGATCATCATCACTCATGGGGGTTTTCCAATTGAATAAATTGGGTAATCTTAGCTTTTTACCGCATTGATTGGCAGCTTACCGATGACTGAAGTAGTTGAAATACCGGAAGACTATTACTTGACCAACTCTCAGTCTCTGCTGGATTTTGTCGCCCAGCAATACGATGACCTGCTTGAAGATGATGAGCGCAGTTTTCTTTCCTCTTTTCAGTCAGCCTTGTACATATTGATGATTTTGGCTCACTCATCAAAAAGCCCATGTATTGTGAAAGGGTGCATCGAGCAGTAGTGGGTCGAGTAGTACTTCTCACTTTCATTCCTGAAAAACAGTCATTTCTGCCAATTATCAAAACTCAGGATGCGCTGTCAATGCGTAAGTCCTATTGGTTTATGGGGACCACTATATTATGTGGCCAAATCCTGGGAGCCTGTCGGACTAAGAGCAAAAAACAGGCATAATCGTCTGTACTCACTACCCAGGACAACGACCTCTGTCAAATGAAGAAGTGGACTTTTCGACCCATTGATCGCAGTACGCCTGACATGTTTCCTGCCAGTGTCGATGACTACTTGCCGGAACGGCACCTTGCTCGCTTTGTTGTAGAGGT
>NZ_JBPCXO010000220.1:0-1760 GCF_051008435.1 Endozoicomonas sp.
TTTCAAAAGCGGCACTGCCTGCCAGTTCACTGATTTCCAGGCTGTGTTGAGCTTTGGAGTACTCTCTGGCGAACCGGGTCAGCAGAGTCTGGCAGCGGTCGTCTTCCCAGAGAATCTGGGCCATGACCCAGGCTTGGCTGAAGTCTTCTGAGCTGATCTTTTTCGGATCAAAGCCCAGTACATCGACGATCTCTTTGTACTCAGCCTCTCGCCAGTGCATTTTTAATGCAATCGTAGAGGGCCTCGATCTTTGCAGGTTACGGGACTGGTCTCTATGGACAACAAACACATTCAGTTGGCCTACGACGATAGGGGCTTCGGTCATAAGCTTGCACCGAGGCTTTCAGATGATTCTCGGTGACTCCAGGGACTGACCCTGGCTACTGGTGTGCTTGCCGGTTTTGAAGATATGGATGGTTTTCATGATATCCAGTGAACAGGCCCTTGGTCCCGTCATTCTGGGCCGGGGGCTGTTCAGCTGATAGACAGAAAAGTTCCGAAGTGATTCAAAGGCTGACTTTTAAGGAGATGAAATTCAGCCATCAAAATGTTCGTGTTGGACTATCAGGAGTTGGCGGCTATCTCGTCGGCTAAATCCTGATCCCATTCAAAGTCGATGTTGAACTTACCTGTAGGGTAAAGCGTGAATTTCGCTTTGTTCCACCGATTACTCTCTCCCTCAGTCGTTATTTCATAAAGTCTTTCAAAATCATCAAAAATATCATCCGGAACTTCATAGTACTTTAGCTCTGATTTTGAACTGTATTCACCTTTAAAATCAGCCGCATCTTCAAAAAACTCAACAGTAAGCCATGCTTCAGACCAATATTCACTAATGGCACCAGCAATTTGCTGACCAATGCTTGCATAAACTTCGTCTACTGTTTTATCCATTATTTACCTCGTAGCTTCATTCTTAAAAATTGATACATGTGGCTCATCATCAATCCAATATCGTGCAACAAACTTAGATGGCCTTTTGTTGTCGCCAACGTATTTTGGTTTGATATCGACTTTAACCACTTTTGGGGGATCAGAGTCCAAAGCTTCAGCCCACTTATTCTCCATCCTCTTCCAAGCACCACGATTGAGGTTGGAGTTCATGGAAGCATAGTTAATCTGTTCCCCCGGACCGTCAAAGATTGAGGCGATCAGGTGGCCTCCATCATCATCGGTCAGGCCATCTTTGATGCCTTCTGCTTTCCCTGCCTTACCCTGCTGGTAAGTATTTCGGTCTCTCTTGGTTAGATCCAGTTCTCCTGACACACGGTTGACTCTGCCACTTTCATCCGTTTCATAAACATAGGGGCCGACCTGATACTGGTGGTTGGGTTTCAGTTCACCATTCAAGGCTTTATTCCAGGAGCCTTTTTCGCCGGGCTCAAGGACCGTAACGTCTTCTGGAGTATTCGACGTGTTTTCATCTTCATCCTTATCCTCAGGCTCTTTTTCAGGGCCCTTAGGAGGAGGGTTATTCTGTGGTGGAGGTCGGTTATCCACAGGCAGGTCTTTGGTCATATCCCCTGTGGTCTGCGCGCGAAGTGTCTTCTTCTCGCTGTGTTGTTGGACCACTTTCTTGAGATCAGCCAGTTCTTTGAGTGACTCCCCAAGATCGGTCATCTGCCGAGCCAATCGGGCTTTACTGGCAAGATTGACAATAGCGCCTGTACCCGCTGGCACAGCAGCCAACACCAGGGTCAGTAAAATTTCAAAAGCGGCACTGCCTGCCAGTTCACTGATTTCCAGGCTGTGTTGAGCTT
>NZ_JBPCXO010000221.1:0-1418 GCF_051008435.1 Endozoicomonas sp.
CGGCTGACACATTTTCTCGTCATATTCATGCTTATTGCCTGGATCTGACGAGAAAATGCTGTCATGGCGGAAAAAGAGCTAGCGAGAAGCCGACGAGCGATGTTCGTTTATTTTCGTACACATCAAAAATCGAACAGTTCTGTATTTCCAAGGCCTTCAGCCTTGTCAAAGAGGCCTTATGAATTTTCCGGGCCAGGAGCCTGTCGGGTGTTACTTCCCACAGCACTTCTTGAATTTTTTACCACTGCCGCAGGGACAAGGATCATTACGCCCCACTTTGGGTAACTCTCTCACGAGGGTTTCCTGCTTTTCAGCCATTTGGAAAAATTCCTCAACCTCACCCTCTATACTCTCGGGTGATCCAAAGAGTTCGCTAAGGTCAAAGTCCTCAAGACCGTCATCGTCACCTTCGGCCTGAAAGCAGTTATGGCTTTGCAATTCAGCGATTGCATCAGTGATATAATCCCGGTGAAACGATAAGCCAAACTCATCCGCTTCTCCTGATTGCAGGCTCTCCTCCACCTCATCAAAGCCGATAAACTCTGACATTTCAGGCCATTGCTTATAACAGTTCCGAATGCTTTCGAGCAGATCTGAGAAGATCATTATCTCGCAGATGTGGGTCAGACTGATACGGAGGTATCCCCCCTCATAGTTCAACCCACCGTCCAGCATACGACGACAATATTCATGAAGCGCTGACTTATCCCATTGCCCCCGACACACCAGCGTCAGCAGAGCATAGAATGCGCCAGAGCGAATATAGTCCGAGGATTCAGGGTTCTCAGCCAAGGTCTGAAGAGGTATGACATCACCATCACAGACAGAAGCCAGGATACGACTCAAACCTTCTTCTCCCAGTATCCAGTCAGTATCTCCATCCAGCTTGTTTAGCAGCCTGATCAGTGGCTTATAGGCTTGAACTTCTCGAAACTGAGCCAGCAGAAACAGGGCAACCACCAGAAAGTCGGTTCGCAGATTTTCTATAGCGTCCTCGGGATCAGTCCCTACCGTTTCCAGGTAGTCCATTAACTGAGGAGTCACTTCTGCCTGTTTGTTTATCAGCGTTTCCAGAGCCTCTTTTGGAAATACACCTTGCTCATGATGAGAAAGGGTTTCAATGGCCTGTTCAAGGTCAGTCATACGACTTCTGCCTTTTTAATATCTAAAAACAATGATTGCAAAAACTGAGCAATCAAACCAAAAACCCTGATGGGTCGATTACAGGGATTAGCTCTGGCGCATCGAAAAACAGCTTTCACCCTTCATAACATTCCATCGGATGGATTCGTTATACCAATCGAATTTTCTAACTACCGTAATGAGCATGGCAAGCTGGACATCAGAGCAAGGCGGAACGACGAGTAATAGCTAGCTATTGCGAGGAGTTCCAACGCAGGGCTGTTGTTCAGATTGCC
>NZ_JBPCXO010000222.1:0-9824 GCF_051008435.1 Endozoicomonas sp.
GCGGTGGCGCTCCTATAGAAGTCATCAAACAGTACGTTCAGCAGCAGAGAACACCGCATTAGTCGGCTATCGCCGACGAGCTTACATCCCCGCACTCAAAGTACGGAGTTTTACGCTCAACCGATAATCCTCAGCTCCTGCTTATCGAGGGCTACCTGATTGTTAAGAGTCAGCCCATAAGGCAGAGAAATATCATAAAGCAGCAGTGTCTGGGCAGATAACTGAGGATCTTCCGGCAGTTGGGCCCAGGCTGGGTCATCGCCATGAAGACTGCTGTTGAGCCGCTTCATAATGTCTGTCAGCGACTGAACGTGATAAACACCAGAATCTTTTCGTGCCACCTCCACAAAGTTATCCAGTTTCGTAAGGAACTCAGGGTTCGTCACTTTCTGCCCTTGTGGCGCTTTAATGGTGTACTGAATACCGGCCACACCGGTCAGGTTGGCATAGGTGAAATCATTGGCCTGGCGAATGGAATAGGAATCATCAAAGTATTCAAACATCGTGTCGTCGACCACTCAGCAAGACGGGCCAGAGGCTGACTCAGCGGTACTTCTCTGACTGCTTTGGCTTTACCACCAGGGAGCACTTTCAACATGGCTGGCAGCAGGGTCAGGGAAATCAGCATGGCCGCAATGACGCCCATTGCAGTGATATTGCCAAGATCATTAAACGGTGGGGAATCACTGAAGTTCATCGACAGAAAGCCCACCGCTGTGGTGATACTGGTTAGAACAATAGGTAAACGATTCACGGTTAACGACTGAACGATGGCATCAGACTTTTCTTTTCCAGACAGCAAACCTTTTCGATAGCCCTGCAGGAAATGGATACAGTCTGCCACCGCCATGGTCAGGATGATCAAGGGTGCCGAAGCAGAAGGTGAAGTAATGGGAATGCCCAACCAACCAACCGGCCATGCCCAGTGCCACCATGATCGAAGAAATAATGGCGATGGCAACCAGTAATGAACTCCAGATGCTGCGCAGATAGAGTCCAGTACCAATAATAATCAGCAGTAACGCCAATGGCACAAGGCTGCCCATATCTCGCTGGGTTGCTTCACCAAACGCGTCGTTCTGCATGATCTGCCCAGTGAGATAAAAATCCAGCTCTGGATAGTCTGCTTTGAACTTTGCTATTTCTGCCTGCCAGAATCCAGCTACTTCTCTCACTTCTTCTGTTTGGCTGTCACCGGGAAGACGGATCAAAACATTGATAGCCGTCGCCTGCCCGTCTTTGGCAATGATCCGGTTTATCAGCTCCGGTTGCCTGAGGGCATACTCCTGTTTTTTGACCAGAGAGTCGTTGCTTTTCAGATCGGCAGACTCAACAAAGTCTTCCACCAGCAGATCATCACCTTCTGCCCGGGTGTATTGATAATTGGAGAGGGAATCAACTCGATAAGAGTGTGGCGTTTGCCAGCCTCTTTCGGTGATGCCTATAACAGCATTCAATACATCCGGCTGGAAAACACTGCTCTGTTTCGGCGCAACGACCACCAGCACACTGTCGTTATTACTGTACCTGGCCTCAATTTGCTCAAAGGCCGTCAGATCTGGATTCTCTTCACTGAAGAACACCTTGTAATCATTAACCAGAGCCAGCCGCCCCATACCTGCAATCGCTACTGCCAGCAAAAGTATCCACAACCCGATGGTCCACCAGGCATGTTTGACGGGCCAGTTATTCATATCATCAGTCCTTTGCTCAAAGTTCAAAACAGCGACCCACCCCTTTCTTGCGGATCACTGTTTTCATGGTTTAATGCTTTATGCTTGCTGCGTTGCCAATACCGACTGGCGATGACTTTCTATCTCAATCGCCTGCTCTTTCACTTTCGAAACGGCTCTTTCAATAGCGATATCCGGATCCATTCGCAAAGGGATATCGAAGTAATCGACAATTTTCATGATTCTTTCCTTCATATTCCCACCGGCTTCTATGTAGGGAATATCCAGCTCCCGCAACGTTTCCAGCAGCAGATCGCTGGACATTTTTCTGAACTCTTCGGAGACCGGCCTGTGGCCATCGGCGACCAGGGGAAATTCCACGGGGAGATGCACGAAATGGGTATAGGTTTTCTTCGCATGTCGTTTCACGACAGAACCAAATGCTTTCATATAACCATGATGAAGATTGACCACCGGTGACATGGCCAACCTCTTCAGCGCCAGCAACCACTTACCGTCGGCAGGATTGATTCCTGTTCTGAAGCGAGCCTCTCCGTACACCCATTCATGCAGACAGGAACCGTCAGAAAAAAACTGATCGCCAGCATTCACTTCATTCACGACACGCTCGGATAAACGACTAAGCCCCAGGTTCATCAATTCGTGTACATTGCACTGTTCCAAGGTTTTCCCTGGCACACATTCAGGCAATAGCTCCCGCATGGTACGAGCCTGGGTTCTGGGTACAGCGGTGGCAATGGCCAGCGCTTCGGTCAATGTGGTTTTTCCTGTGGAATAGGTTCCTGATATAGCAATCTTCATGCTGCTCCCTCCGTAGCTGATTCAGGCAATGAATGACAAAGCTTGGCGATCACCTTAAATTCCTGATGCCCTTCAATCCGACCCTCCAACCGGGTCAGCCGCTAGGTTTCCCCTTTCATTTCAATCAGGGAGCGCTGCCTGCAATGCAGTTTCAAGCGCTGCTTCATGCGGGGCATAATCGGATAGGGATTGTGAATAACAACACTGCGCATCCATAGATTGTTGGCTTGCTCACGTTGCAGGTTATCAATGCGGTAGATCATGAACTGCGCTAACTGGGCAAAGGTCGTGAGTATTTCAATGGCCATCAGGGAATTGGGGTAGTCCCCCATCACGCCTTCCAGCTTGCGATTATTTTCATCAAGAAAGGACAGGCAGCCTTCAATGATCTCCTGATTATCATCCAGAGTAATGCCGCCGATATGGCAACTGCGTTTTCGGTATGCTTCGGTAAAATATTCATCGATAACGGAAGGCTGGTCACTCTCTACAGAGCGGGCATGATCAATGACCAGTTTGATCTCCATACTGCCCAGGCGAACCCTGATGGTCGACAATTGCCCAAAAAGACCCTCTTCACTGTCATCGACTTTCAGCAACTCTGCCATGACAGGGACATAAGCAAGATCTTCTTCGGCCAGATTGCCCGCCTTGATGCTGATATCCCTGAGCCAGGCATTGCGACAGTCTTGTGCAGAAATTTTATGTGTGTATCTGAGCAGTTCTCCTGCCACCTGACCGGCTACCAGTACGGCATCCAGCGTACTCAGATGAGGGGCCAGATTCCTGGCTCGACTCTTCTTCGGCCAGTCCGTTTGATAGGTTACTTTGACCGAGCCCTGTGCAATGTTGCCGTCGTAGTCAACATTGCACTCATAATAGGTTCGCTTAAATCCTTCACCGAAATATCGGTTTCAGAAGCACCTAATGCATCATCGATATAATGGATCACAGCTTCTCCAGCTGACGGTTCCATTTGAGCGTCCATAGGCATCCCAGCTCCAACTCGTTTTTTGATACAGTGCGCTCGAATTCAGCTCAGATCTGGCCATAGTAAACCTGACTGGTGTAACAACGCATCTGCCCTTTCGGACAGGTGTTTTCATCAAAAAAACAGCGTATTTTAAACCTTAGCCCGGGCGCAGAAATAACCCGAAAGAAGTCCGGAAACTGCAGGGAGTGCACCCATGTCCAGAATTGCGACGTTTATTTTTTCCTGGTTTTTTATACATTCTGTATACGCTGTCGACGCTGCACAGCAGGGACTGGAAATCGCCACCGAAATGGTCAACAGGGACAGCGGTTATCAAAGTTATTCTGCCGATGCATTAATGACCATTCAGTCCGCCAATGGCGATACCGCCGAAAGAAAACTGATGGTGAAAGGAAAAGAGCAAAAGGACGATGGCGACCAGATCATTACCTACTTCCAGTCGCCCAGGGATATTTCCGGTACGGCACTATTAACTTACAGTCATGCCATTAAAGCCGATGATCAGTGGCTGTTCCTGCCCTCTATTAACCGGGTCAAAAGAATCTCTTCCAATAACCGTTCCGGACCTTTTATGGGCAGTGAGTTTGCTTATGAAGATATGGGTTCGTGGGAGTTGCAGAAGTATCGCTACGAGTTGCTGGGGGAAAAAACAGAAGATGGCAATACTTTCTGGTTATTGGCCTGTTATCCCCAATACAAAAAATCCGGTTATTCAAAACTGATTGCCTGGATTGATCAGACCATTTACCAGCCCAGAAAGATCGAATACTTCGATCGTAGAGGCGCCCCTCTAAAGGCCCTCAAATTGAGTGACTATCAACAGTACACCAACAAATACTGGCGAGCCCATACCGCCAAAATGAGTAATCTGCAAAGTAAACGAGGCACAACGCTGGCCTGGGATAACTATCAGCTGGGGATCTCAGTCTCCGACCGACAGTTCAAACCCAATCAGTTAAAATTTGCTTTCAAACAGCCATGAGCCAGGCATGCAGCTATCTCATATTATGCGACTACTTCCAAGCCTGATTGAGCTGCCTGTTCATAATAAACACTTAAAGGACATTACTCATGGCAGGGAATCGCCTCTGGAGTAAGACTCCGATTGCTATCGGAATCTCTTCACTTCTGTTGACTTATCTGGCTTATGGAGAGACCCAACTGGAAGGTTATGCCGGTCTCTCAGCCACAGCCTACTCAGAAAATCAGAGTTATCCGGATCAATACTGCAGGCATCTAAACACTGCCATAACTCTGGCTCCCAGGCTGCAATACTGGAATGACTCACCCTGGAGTGCCAACCTCTCCCTGTTCTATCAATGGGACACAGCCGCCAGTGTCCGCTATGGCGACGTGAATGAAGCCAATGCGACTTACAATGCCGACAGCTGGTCCGTCTTGCTGGGGATGGCAGAAGTTTATTGGGGCGTGACGGAAGTTTATCAGCCTAATAATATCGTCAATCAATACGATGGACGACGTGGGTTGGGTTTCGACGAAAAAATTGGACAGGCCATGGTGCATTATCAGTACTGGCCTGAGTGGGGAGAAATTCATGCCTTCCTCCTGCCTTGGCACAGAGCCCGTCCCTACCGGAAAACCGATCAGAGACTGTCCCTCCCTAAATCCGTCGATGACGATCCCTGAATACAGCGACCAAAAACAAGCGGTTGATCTTGCTGTCAGAATGGCCTGGAGTCTGGATGCCATCGATCTTGGCATTAATGCTTTCAAAGGCAACAGTCGTGAACCTCTGTTAATCGATAAAGGCTATGAGTTGAACAGCAATACGCCAATGTGACTCATCTGGGTATGGACGTGCAGTGGACACTGGAGGACTTGCTGTTGAAGCTTGATGGCGCAAAGCGCTGGGGGCAAGGTCGCGCTTATTATTCCCTGGCGACAGGCGTTGAGTATTCCATTTATGACTTCAACGGATCCGATGGCCAGATGGGTTTGATCGTGGAGTACACCCGGAACAACCGCTCTCGAACAGCACCGCCTACGATTTATAATAACGACCTGTTTCTCGGTGTCCGCTGGCAAAATAATGATGTGAATAGCACCGAAATGCTGGTTTCCAGCCTGATCGACCTTGAAAAGAATTCCCAGCTATACAAGTTGACCTGGTCAAGAAGACTGAACGACTATTTCAAACTGGATCTGGAAGGTGCCTGGCTGGGCGCCATGTCGAAAGAAGAGCCCATTGCCTACCTCGAAAAGGAAAGCTATCTGGAAGCCTCTTTAAAATACTTCTTTTGAATGCATAAAAAATCCCGGACAGATGGCCGGGATTTTTTACTACTCAAACAGACTGAATGTTACTGCTTTGGAGAATGACCCAGACCTTCATGGGTAGCATTCAAAATGTCACCGTTGTCTGCATCAATTTCCCAGGAGAAAGTACCGGCCAGACCGTTCTGACGAACATACTGCGCCTTCTCTTTAGCTGACTTGCCGTTCTCATAGGTGATCAACTCACCGGTACTTGGCTTCCAGACATAAGGGGCCTTAGCTTTTTCATCGTAACCGGCAGTCCAGCCATTCACGCCACTGCCATTGGCATCGCCGCCAAGCATTTCACTGACAACCCGGAAGTAATCCACGACACCGGCTTCCCAGTGACCATTGCCGCTGGTCATGGTGATGGCACCATTACCTGTACCCGTGAATGGGTTGTTTCCAGTGACACCGGATACACCTTTCCAGCCACGGCCATACATGGCCACACCCAGTACCAGTTTGTTAGCCGGAACTCCTGCAGCAATCAGGTTATTCACCGTTTCATCACCACTGAAACCATCATTGATCGCATTATCACCCGGATAGAGACCGGCCTGATGACCCAGCTGACCATTCCAGGCTCCGTAATAGTCATAAGTCATGGCAAAGATGTAATCCATGTACTGACTGGCCTGGTTGTAGTTCACTGCATTGATTTTGGCAGGTGCTGCACCTACAGCGCTGGTGATCTCATAAGTACGGCCGGTTTCTGCGCTGAGAGTATCGAAAGCCTCTCTCAGTTCCTGCATCAGGGCTACATAAGTGGCACCATCGGTATCTTTACCCAGCGAACCATTGGCACCGCCACCACCCGGGTATTCCCAGTCAATATCCACACCATCAAAGAAGGTGTAGGTTTTCAGGAATTCAACCACAGAATCTACGAAGATCTTACGGTTGGCGGTGTTATCCAGATAAAAGAAGGGATCCGACAGGGTCCAGCCACCTACGGAAGGCAAAATCTTCAGATCAGGATTCGCCAGCTTGATTCTGCGCAACTGGTTGAAGATGCCCCGATAGTCCTGGTTATACACGTCATTGGTGTAGTTTTTCTCCAGTGCGGCAAACTTGTCATGAACAGTGACTTCAAAGTCCTGCTTACCCTGACAGGATTGCTGTAGAGCGCTGTAACCATTGGCATTAGCTTTCTGAAGGCTGTCGTTTGGTCCACAGATCGGAACAAAACCATAGAGCAGGTGAGTCAGGTTGGAAGCCGGAATCTGGGCGGGCTGATAATCCCTGCCATAGATGCCCCACTCAACAAAGTAAGCACCCACTACCGATTTGGTTGAGTTGGTGTAAGGCTTATGCTTTCTCAGACCGGCAGAACTGTAGTCTGTTAACAGCGGCGTATCACCACTACCCACATTGCCACCACCTCCACCACCGGAGCTGTCACCGACATTAATGGTTTTCTTGTCACTGCCTGTTGAACCACTTCCATTAGTCAGTAACACCTGCAACTCGTAAGTGCCTTCAGAGAAGTTAACCGTACATTTGCCGTTTTGGGCACTGCTTCCATTCGCAGTCAAAGTCCCTTCACAGACTTCACTGCCATTGGATTCCAGGGTCCAGCTGGTTCCGTTGCCGCCCCACCACATGTCCCATTTAACTTCTACATTTCCCGCATCCTGGCTCGCATCCAGCCAGCCAATCACAGGCTTCGCTGGTGCCGATACTTCAGGGTCAGGTGTTGGATCTGGATCAGGTGTTGGGTCTGGATCAGGTGTTGGGTCTGGATCGGGTGTTGGGTCTGGATCAGGCGTTGGGTCTGGATCAGGCGTTGGATCGGGATCAGGTGTGGGTGTTGTCCCTCCCGTTACGGTTATATTTCTAACGTCACTTGTCGTGGAACCGGTATCATTTGAGAGAGTAACTTGGAGGTTATAGCTGCCTGCATCCGGAGAAATATTGCAGGAAGCCTTCTGAGCAGCTTTGCTGGGGTTGGCTACCAGAGTGCCCGAGCAAACTTGACTGTTGTTAGCGTTCAGAACCCATGCAGTGCCATTCTCTCCCCACCACATATCCCAATGGACTTTGATAGAGGAGCCTGAAGTATGCTCCGCAGGCATCCAGGCTATGGCGGGTTTACCCGGCGCTGCCAGGGCTAGAGATGCACTTCCTGATAACAGCAGACCTGTGAGAAGTCTGCCCGAATAGGACATTCTCATGATGTGTCGTACCTCGTTATTGTTGGTTTTATCTCACCCGATACCACACCGTCAGCCCTGACAGAACGGGTGTTTACTGAATACTTATACAGAAACTTTACGTTATCATGAAATCGCTTTCATTTTGCTAGTCGACTATGCCCCTATTTGTAAAATTGCGACACTGATCAATATCCAGACACTTCAAAAGAGAACTGTTTCTTAAAACAAAGACGTCATTCAGGATGAATCAATGCTCCCACCGTTTCATAAGTGGCTCATTTAAGGGAATACACGGATTCGAGATACAGCGGGGAGGGATAACCCAAGCCGATTCGGCTCACTTCAGCTATAAAGCTTGATCCGGAACAGGGCTCCGCCCAAACCGGAATCTTCAATAGTTAGCAGACTTTCATAACTGTCGATAATTTCCATGGCGATCGCCAGACCAATGCCCTGACCCGGTGTACGACTGTCTGCTCGTACACCTCTTTTAAGAATATCTTTTCTTCGATTCATAGGAACACCGGGACCATCATCTTCAATCACCACTTCCAGATAACGTTTACCCGTATTGTCGTCAGAAGAGGTGACAGAGACTCGGATGTTCTGAAGACAAAGCTTATAAGCATTCTCCAGAAGGTTACCCATAATCTCCATTAAGTCTTGCTCTTCCCCGGTAAACTCACAGCCTTTTTCAACATGAACATCCAATTGCACATCTTTGTGTTGATAGACTTTGTTCAAGATTCGGGTAATACGTTCAATGACCAGCTGAACGTCAATGTGATTTTTCACCAGGCCTTTCTGTCGGGTCACTGCGCGCTGTAACTGATAACTGATGATCTGGTTCATTCTCTGAACCTGTTCCTCAACAATAGTGTCCTTATCGGGAAGAGACGTGTCCCCGGCTTGCTTTTGCAAGTACTCACTCTGTTGAACGGTTTGCAATACCGCCAGAGGCGTTTTCAGGCTATGGGCCAGATCAGCCATGGTATCCCGGTAGCGTTCACGCTGACTGCGTTCATTATTCAGAAGCTGATTCAATGCTGCGGTTAATTTTGACAATTCTCTGGGAAACTCACCTTTCAAACGCTCACTGCTGCCTGCTTCAATTTCTTTGAGATTGCGGGTCAGTTGTCGGATCGGGTGCAAAGACCACTGCATACAAAGCCATACCATTAACAGCATGCCCAGACCGGTGAACAACAGCCAGAACATCAGGGACCGCCGGAACGAATTGAATACGTCAAAGTATTCAGTGGCAGGAGTCAGCGTGACAAAAGTCAAAGGTATGCCATCGAGTGAAACGTCGATGTCGTAAAAAAAGTATTTACCGGCAGGATCCGATGACAGATCAAATTCGGTGATCTCACCATCGTTATCCGGAACATAGTGAACGACTTCATCCAGTGTTGATCGGGAACGCCAGATAGGATTGCTGGCCACATCATAAACAATGCCCAGCACGGGTGATTCTACCTGGTTAAACTTTTCATCGGGGAGCTTGTCTGGCATCACCAGCTTGCCGTTTTCGATGCGGGCAGCCGTGAGCAGGACATTGGCATCAGCAGCCAGTTCTTTGCGAATAGCACCAAACTGGGCACTCTCGAATGAAGCCATGACCGAGAGCATTACCAGAATCAGTGTCACCAGCAGCATAATACCGGAGGCCAGCAAAACCCTGAGCCTCAAGGAGCTCTTGATATTGAAAAGGCTGATACGGCTCAGGGTGGCAAATCGTTTTTTCATGCGTTCATGGTTTTCTATGGGCTTCTAGGAGCCTGTCGGACTTAAGACTATTTCGGCCTGAATTCCAGAAAGAACGGCCCAATTATTCGATGAATTCGATTAAATAGGTCAACTATTCTCACGAATCCATCGAAGCTGTCTAGAACGCTC
>NZ_JBPCXO010000223.1:0-18372 GCF_051008435.1 Endozoicomonas sp.
CCGGTTTGAGACAGTTTTTATGATTATTTGAGGCGAATAGCGAGCTATTCAACGAAAAGAATCATAAAAAATGGCCAAATCCGGCTTTTTCGCAGTAGGTCAGTGGTAAGTCCGACAGGCTCCTAGACTATCACTGATCACTACAAAGGCAAGAGCAGGAGAAAACCCTGAGGGGAAATTCAGGGTTATTACCCGCCTATCCGTGGCGGGTTTCACATCCATGTGAATTGGCTATCCCTGCAACTTCAATGTATCAATACATCGGGGATCAAAATGCAGGAAAAAAGCATCAGACTTTGTAAGATATTTCCCACACTTCTGTAATCAACCTGACAGCATTTAGTAAAGAAAGCCTTTTCATGTCTTCTAAAATGAAAGGTTTCTCTATAAAAAGTCTACTGGTTCAGTTCATCCAGCTCACTTTGGTCCACGACCTCATCATTGATAAGAACCTTTTCAGACAGAATGCCACTGATATCTTCAGCCCCTTCTTCTGTATCATCAATAATAATCCGTGTTACCTCACCGCTTTGCAGCTGGAAATCCTGATCTTCTTCAGGCGCCATAATTTCCATCTCGGGCTCAGCTGGTGTCTCAATAACCACACTGTTAGTATCTTCCTGCAGAGGCTCATCAGCTGGCTGCATCAGGTAAAGTCCTGCAGCAACGGCCAGAATGCCAAAGCCAAATACCAGGGCAATCAGATGTTCCTTTCTCATAGCTACTCCGTCACAGGGTCTGTGTATGATCTCAGAATCCGGACTATACCGTACCAGACGACAGGACATTGGTCATGCTTCTGTTCCCCAAACCGTCAGAAAGTCCCAGCCAGAGAACTCTGACGACAACCGGGAGTCGTCCCACATTCTTTGTCAGTCTTGCCAGAAGCCAATTACCAGCCATGATTCAGCTATCTCATTCATGGGCAGTCATCAACATTCGCAATGTAACCCCGCCGGTATTTTTTTCCAGTTCAGTTGCTATTCGCAAGCCCCCGGCTGCCAGTTAAGTGGTGATGCTACTGAGGAGTTCAGTTGGTTTCCGAGCTATCTATGGCAATTTGCCTGCTGCTCTGGCTGCGGAACTCATCTTGGATGGTACTTTTCAGGTGGACAACCCGGCTTCTTCGGGCTTTTAGACAACAAACTCATATCCCAATAACTTTGCTGACATATCCATTCAGTGACTTGCTTTTTCAGTAACACCATACCACTATGGAAGCAGACCATTGCTCAATTTATAGCCACAAGCATCGGCTAAAAGTGCCTCATCAACCATCATGATAAAAAAGGCACTTTACTGAAGAGAAAGCTTTCTCATTATTCAGTAGCTTCATAAATTGAGCCTCACTATAAACAACCATGAGCGATAGAAAGTACTTTTCTACGCCTCTGGTGGTGAAAGTTTTTCACAGTAAACAGTGTCAAGCCGATAAATAATAACAATCACAAACAGCCATGAGCCGGATGTATCGCCCTCCTCTTTTCTTTTAAGGATGTGGCGCGAAAATCATGGCCATATGAAATTATCGAGCCGGAGACAACATGCCAGTTAACGACTCATTCTTACTCAGCTGTGTGGTGCCGGTTTTCAATGAAGGTCCGGTCATTGGTCAGTTCATGGAGGCCCTCAAAGAACAACTGGAAGCCATTACCGAGCATTTTGAAATTATTGTGGTTGATGACGGTAGCAGCGATAAAACCGTTGAACTGGTTGAGCCTTTCTGTAATGACACAAGAATCAAACTAATCGAGTTATCCAGAAACTTTGGTAAAGAAACGGCCCTCACCGCTGGCATAGATGCCACATCCGGTGATGCGGTTGTCCTGATTGATGCCGACTTTCAACACCCTCTGGAAATGATTCCGGTATTTGTTGATTACTGGCGCCAGGGCTACCAAATGGTTTATGGCGTCCGCCAGGACAGGGACAATGAATCCTTTTTTAAGAAGAAAGGCGCACAATTTTTCTATCAGATTATGCATTCCAGCACCGGTATTGATGTACCTGCCCATGCTGGGGACTTCCGCCTGATGGACAAGGTGGTCGTTGAAGCACTGAAATCCATGCCTGAACGCAGCCGATTCATGAAAGGTATTTATGCCTGGGTCGGTTACAAGAGTATTGGCCTGCCCTTTCAGGTCAGAGACAGACTGGCAGGAGAATCGGGCTGGGGTTACGGTAAACTGACCAGTCTGGCTCTTTCCGGTATTACTGCCTTTACCACTCTCCCCTTGAGAATTGTTGGTGGGCTCGGACTGATTATCTCATTCATCTCTGTTTTTTACGCTTTCTTTATTATCTTCAGAACGATTGTTCTCGGTGCCCCCCTGCCCGGCTGGCCGACCGTCATTGTTGCCATCACTTTTATTGGCGGCATACAACTTTTGTCTCTCTGGATACTGGGAGAGTACGTTGCAGGTATATTCTGTGAAGTGAAAAACCGCCCCAGGTATTTGATACAGAGACAACTGGGATTCAAGAATCAGAAGGACAGCAATGCAGCTGATTAAGTTTATTGTTACCGGGGGTACTGCTGCAGCTGTACACCTTTGTGCACTCTGGCTGCTGGTTGACCTGACACAACTAAACCCACTTCTGGCCAACCCTGCGGCTTTTACTCTGGCCTTCATCGTAAGCTATCTGGGACATTCATTGTGGACCTTTAATCACAAACAGCATGTTCTGCGTACTACTCTGGTGAAGTTCCTGCTGGTCCAGTTGCTCTGTAGTTTTGTACTCAACCAGGGACTGTACACCCTGCTTCTAACCTATACCGCTTTAAATTATCTGGTAGCCAGCTTTATCGTTCTGGCAACGATTCCTCTGTTTACCTTTACCCTGAGTAAATACTGGGCCTTTAAATGAAAAGAATAACACTGTGTGCAGATGATTACGGGATGCATCCGGGGGTATCCCAAGCCATTCTGGAGCTGGCCGCCAAAGGCAGAATCCAGGCCACCAGCTGTATGGTCACTTGCCCGGAGTGGACACAACAGGCCAGAGGTCTCACGACTATTCAAGACAAAGTCGATATTGGTCTGCATCTGAATTTAACAGAAGGCAAGGGTCTGAGCTCTGCTTTTATGGGTGGATTCCCCAGCCTGAACCAGGTACTGATAAAAAGTCATCTCCGTCTACTGGATAAGAGCGCTTTGCTGGAAGAAATTACCGCGCAATACCAGATGTTCATGGACACTACAGGCAGAGCCCCAGACTTTGTCGATGGCCATCAACATGTCCACCATCTACCCATGGTACGAGAAGCTCTGCTATCGGTTCTTCGCCGCTTCAAGCCCGACCCCTCTTTCTGGGTGAGAAGTGTCACACCGATCATTCATCGTGGTGGGGGGCTGAAAAGTTATATCATTGAAGGCTCCGGCGGCAAAAGCCTCCTCTATGAGCTGATCAATCATAGCGTCAACACCAACACATCCTTTGCTGGCATATACTCTTTGAAACCTAACGAAGACTACTCTGCCCTGATGACATCGTGGTTATCAGAGTCCTACGACAGAGGGCTCATTATGTGTCATCCGGGTAAAACCGCTGGACAAAATAATCTGGATCACCCGGAAGCCAGACAGCTGGAGCTTGATTATTTTTCAGGACAACAATTTGTGGACGACTGTCAAAAAGCAGGAGTTGATCTGTGCAGAATGAAGCAATGATGGCTGAATCTTCACCCTCTTCAGTGGTAATAAAACACCCTTATCGCTGGCTCAGCCTGATCTGCCTTTTTCAACTATTGTTCTGGACTCTCGGCCCCTGGCTGGCCCGGAACACGCTCCACTCTGACACTCTTGAAGGTATAGCCTGGGGCAATCTCTGGCAGTGGGGGTATGATAAGCACCCACCACTGGCAGCCTGGGCTGCTGCTTTCTTCTCAAATTTAAGCGACATCAGCGACTGGCCTGTTTATTGGTTTGCTCAGGTCTGTGTCGTCATTGCCTTTGTTGCTGTCTGGCGTCTAGCCAGAGAATACCTGACCGGGGCAGGAGCACTGCTGGCCGTCTTTTTATTACAGGGCATTCTCTTTTACAGCAACCGTGTAGAAAGGGTCACCCCTGATACGCTTCAACATCCAATCTGGGCTTTACTTGCCCTGACTTTTTATTTTGCCGTTACTCGCCAATCCCTGCGCTACTGGCTGCTGACCGGAGTCATGGCCGGGCTGGCCATCCTGACCAAATATCAGGTCGCTGTGTTATTTGCTCCACTGTTTGTTGTTCTTTTAATCACTCAGGAAGGCAGAAACTCTCTTTCCTCTATGGGTCCCTGGTTGGGTGGGATTATTGCACTCGCTATTGCATCCCCTCATATTTATTGGCTCTGGGATCATAACTTTGCTGCTGTAAGCTACCTGGAAGAGAATTACGTTGAAAGTGAACGGTATGGCACAGGCACTAACTGGGACCACCTGATTTTTCCTCTGAGCTTTATCAAGAACAGTTTTGGTAATGTGCTTGTATTTTTTCTATTGATGATCCCACTCTTCCGAGCCCCCAGACTGCCTATTGTTTATGACCACTTCAAAAAGGTTTTTCTGATTGCCATAGCCACAGGTCCTTTCGCTTTTACACTTCTGTTCGGCCTGGTCACCGGAGAAAAACTGGTACCACGCTGGGCTACCCCATACTTTGCCTGGTTACCCCTTTTACTTCTGTTCTGGCTTCGTCCGTTGATTGATTACCAGCGATTCAAAAGGGTTGTGTTCTGGTGCTTATTCACTGGGGTGCTTTTTGTTTCATTGAGATGCAGCTACCTGCTATTCAAGCCCCTCTTTGATGATGATTACTGGGATTCAGTGGAGTTCATACCACTACGAACCCAGATGTTGAAAGCTGAGGAGCTATGGACACAACACCAGGACATTGTCAGCAATGAAGCTCATACCAAAGACGACAATTACATGCCTTACCTGGGTGGCCTTCACTATCATGTTGCCGAGCTGACAGCTTACAGCCACAACCGAAAAACCATTCCGTTTTTTGGCCTGAATCCTGCGGAAAGTCTCTGGATGAAAGAGGAAGATTTCCGCAAAAAAGGCGGAATCATTGTCATTGTGGATGGCAAGCGATACTCGCGAGTTGTCAGGCAGCGGCTGGAGAAGAACTATCCCCAGGCAGAATTTCTGGGGCGATTCGAGTTCGAGCCTGTTACCAAGATCAAAGTGGAGAACAAGCCCAAACTGTATGTGGAGTATTATCTTTTAAGGCCTCAAGAGAGTAACCAATAAATATGAGTGACTTCTTAAGGCCACTCAATACTTCACTTACTGTACTTTAATAACCCGGCTGGTAGTGCCCTGGGTAAGGATCTTTACCTTATCGCCAGCAGCAAAGTTAACGGCCGGGTCAGCTTGCTGAACAACAGAAACATACGAGCCGTCATCCAATCTGACTGTCAGCTCAACACCCTGCTTGGATGTAATTTTCTTCTCAGCCATATTGCCCAGAACACCACCGGCAACTGCACCGGCAACCGCTGCAATAGCACTTTCACGTTGGCCACCAATGCTGGATGCGGCTATGCCACCCACAGCTGCACCAGCCAAAGTGCCTACCTCGCCTTGAGTACCTTCCAGCTTGACCAGCCTTGATTCAGCTACAGTACCAAAGCGAACTGTCTGCATTTGACGAGCTTCAGAAGCCGAATAGGTAGTCCCTGTCTGATCCGTCATGCAGCCAGCCAGAGAGAACGAGAGCAAGAAGACGATCCCTGCCTGTTTTATCCTTTTATTCATAAATGAGTCTCCCAGTACGTTTACCTTCTGTTTCCTGTCCAGTTTAGATGTTCAAAATGGAAAATAGTTCTAAGGCTGTCACCGCCGGGACTAATCAATTGATATCCGGCAATATTTCTACTGATTATAAGAAAAGAGGCTGAATCAATTATGAATCAGCCTCTTAATTTTTCCTGAATCAGTCAACCCAAACCCGGGCATTCCTGAACATTCTCATCCAGGGCGAGTCTTCACCCCAGGTGTCAGGATACCAACTGTTCTGAACGGTTCTAAACACCCTTTCCGGATGAGGCATCATGATTGTCACCCTGCCATCGGCAGAGGTCAGACCCGTAATACCTTCAGGAGAACCATTTGGATTATAGGGATAACGATCCGTCGACCTTCCCTGATTATCCACATACTTCAATGCCAGCTGAGCACTTTCAGACAGCTTCTGAATTTGCTCAGCCTTCTTGAATTCGGCAAAACCTTCACCATGCGCCACAGCAACCGGCATTCTGGAACCTTCCATTCCTCTCAGGAGAATGGATTTGCTCTTCTGAACTTCAACCATCACCGTTCTGGCTTCAAACTGCTCAGACTGGTTACGGACAAAATGAGGCCAGTGCTCTGCACCAGGAATCAGCTCATGCAGGTTGGACAGCATCTGACAACCATTGCAGACACCCAGGGCAAAGCTGTCGGGACGATCAAAGAAGGCAGCAAACTGATCACGAGCCATGCTGTTAAACAGAATAGATTTAGCCCAGCCTTCTCCGGCTCCCAGTACGTCACCGTAAGAGAAGCCGCCACAAGCCACCAGGCCTTTGAACTCAGCCAGATCACGACGACCGGAAAGAATGTCACTCATGTGAACATCTACTGCTGAGAAACCCGCTTTATCAAAAGCAGCTGCCATTTCTACATGGCCGTTTACACCCTGCTCCCTCAGAATGGCTATCTGAGGCTTACTGGATCCAGTAGCAATAAATGGAGCTGCAACATCGTTATTGATGTCAAATGGCAAAGAAGCATGCAAACCGTTGTCTGTGTCATCCAACAGGTTATCAAACTCCTGTTGGGCACACTCAGGATTGTCTCTCAATGACTGCATGCGGTAGCTGGTTTCAGCCCACCAGCGCTGGTGTTTAACCCGGCTTTCACTGCTGATCCGCTCACCATTGAAGGTAAAGTTGATACGCTGATCAGACCTCAGAGAAGCAATAGTATGAGTACAGGAACCCAGACCCAGCTCAGCCAGGATATCTTTGACCTTACCCTTATCTTCACGACGAACCTGCAGCACCGCACCCAGCTCCTCATTGAACAGGGCAGGAATAATGGCAGCCTCAGAGCCTGCCAGCTTATCCAGATTCACCTCAATACCGGTATGACCGGCAAAGGCCATCTCAACCAGAGTGGTAAAGAGACCACCGTCTGAACGGTCGTGGTAAGCCAACAACAGGTCTTTTTCCAGACATTGCTGGACTGCACTGAAGAAGCCTTTGAGGTCATCTGCAGAGGAAACATCAGGAGCCACATCACCAATCTGACCATAAACCTGCGCCAGCGCTGAACCACCCAGACGATTCTGATCACGACCCAGATCCACCAGCAGCAGATCGGTTTCACCTTTATCGGTACTCAGCTCTGGAGTCACTGTCTTGCGGATATCTGTCACGGGTGCAAAAGCTGAAATAACCAGAGACAGAGGAGAGGTTACGCTCTTTTCTGAATCACCGTCTTTCCAGCTGGTACGCATGGACATGGAGTCTTTACCCACTGGAATCGCAATACCCAGTTCTGGACAGAGCTCCATACCTACGGCTTTACAAGTCTCATAAAGCTTGGCGTCTTCACCCGGATGACCAGCGGCTGCCATCCAGTTTGCAGAAAGTTTTACATCACCCAGTTTGCCAATGCGAGTGCTGGCAATATTTGTGATCGCTTCACCAATGGCCATACGGCCTGAAGCAGGTGCATCAATCAGAGCCAGAGGCGTTCTCTCGCCCATGGACATAGCTTCACCGGCATAGGTATCAAAGGCTGTGGCAGTCACCGCGCAGTCTGCAACAGGTACCTGCCAGGGGCCAACCATCTGCTCACGGGCTACCAGACCTGTGATAGAACGATCACCAATAGTAATCAGGAAGTTTTTGCTGGCAACGGTGGGCAGTTTCAGAACCCGCTCACAGGCTTCTTGCAGAGAAATGCCGGAAAGGTCCAAAGCCTTCTGCTGGACGTTCTCAACCTGTACGTCACGGTGCATACGGGGCGGTTTGCCCAGCAATACATCCAGAGGCATATCAACAGGCTTGTTTTCAAAGTGACTGTCTTCTACCAGCAGGTTCATCTCTTTAGTGGCTTCGCCCACAACGGCATAGAGACAACGTTCACGCTGACAGATAGACTCAAACAGCTCCAGATTCTCTGGAGCCACAGCCATGACATAACGTTCCTGGGACTCATTACACCAGAGCGCCAGCGGCGACATGCCAGGTTCATCATTCAGAATGCCCCTGAGCTGGAAATGGCCACCACGACCACCATCACTGACCAGTTCTGGCAGAGCATTTGAAAGACCACCAGCACCCACATCGTGAATGAAAGCAACCGGGTTTTCATCACCCAACTGCCAGCATTGATCGATGACTTCCTGACAACGACGCTCCATTTCAGGGTTGTCGCGCTGAACACTGGCAAAATCCAGGTCTTCCTTGCCTTCACCAGACGTCGTGGAGGACGCTGCACCACCACCGAGACCAATCTGCATGGCCGGACCACCCAGAACAATCAGTTTGGCACCGACAGGAATATCACCTTTCTCGACATGGTCAGCCCGGATGTTACCCAGACCACCTGCCAGCATGATGGGCTTGTGATAACCCCTGACTTCATCACCGACAGAACCTTTGGCGGTTGCTTCAAAGGTGCGGAAGTAGCCACACAGGTTAGGACGGCCAAATTCGTTATTGAAGCCAGCACCACCCAGAGGACCGTCCAGCATAATATCCAGAGCAGTAACAATACGCTCCGGCTTGCCGTACTCTTTTTCCCACGGTTGCTTATATCCGGGAATATTCAGGTTGGAGACGGAGAAGCCGGTAAGACCCGCCTTTGGCTTGGAGCCTCGGCCGGTAGCACCTTCATCACGAATCTCACCACCCGCACCGGTAGAAGCACCAGGCCATGGGGAAATAGCTGTTGGATGGTTGTGGGTTTCCACTTTCATCAGGATATGAATAGCTTCCTGATGATACTGGTAATCTTTATTTTCGGGAGAAGGGAAGAAACGCCCGGCTTTGGAGCCTTCAATAACAGAAGCATTGTCTTTGTAGGCTGAGAGCACACCTTCACTGTTCATACTGTGAGTGTTTCGGATCATCTGGAACAAAGAATGATCCTGCTGCTCGCCATCAATGGTCCACGTCGCATTGAAGATCTTATGGCGGCAATGCTCAGAGTTAGCCTGGGCAAACATCATCAGCTCAACATCAGTCGGGTTCCTGTCCAACCCCTGATAACTGGTGACCAGATAATCAATTTCATCTTCTGCCAGGGCCAGCCCAAGTGACTGGTTAGCTTCAGCCAGAGCTTCACGACCGCCTTCAAGAATATCAACGCGGGTCAGCGGTGCAGGCTCAGTTTCTGCAAAGAGAAGCTCCGCTTCTCTGACATCAGCCAGAACAGCCTCGGTCATTCGGTCATGAATCAGACTGGTCACCCGTTCTTTCTGATGACCACTGAGACCTTCTTCAGCAGACACATAGTAAGCCAAACCACGCTCAATACGATGAACTTTGCTGAGACCGCAGTTTTCAGCAATGTTAGTGGCTTTACTGGACCAGGGGGAAATAGTGCCTGGACGGGGTACAACAAGAAACAGAGCGCCTGTGCACTCACCTTCCTGCAGCTTTTTCCCGCTATCGGCATTTGGACCATAGGTCAGTAGCTGCTCCAGAACTTTGAGCTCCTGGTCGGACAATGACTCGTCGACCCGGACAAAGTGCTGGTATTCAGCAAAAACACCGGTAATTTCAGGGATCCTGTGTTGCAGGGTTTCCAGCAGCTTTTGGCTGCGAAACGGCGAGAGAGCCGGAGCACCACGCAAAATCAGCATGTTAAAAACTGTCCTCAACTGGACTCAGGGAGATAATCAGGTGCGGTATAATAATCGAAACCCCAGTATGGAAACCAGTGATTGATCTACGGATCTTATCAATATCGAGCCAGGAAACTTCATAAAGCCGCTTTATTCAAGATAAAGACCACGAAAATACGGGGGTATTCTTTGCCCATAGCACCCGAAATCATCGAGTCAGCATAATTTCAGGCGCTTCTTCTCGGCTTTTTTAACTTCACGTCGGGCTCTGAAAAAGGATGAAATAATTTCACTGCACTCCTTTTCAAGAACCCCTGAGGTCATTTCCACCCGATAATTCATATAAGGCAGCTCCAATGTCCGGCTCTGACTGACCAACGCGCCTGCCTTGGGCTCCAAAGCACCAAAAATAACCCGCTTCACCCGGCTATGGATAATGGCACCGGCACACATCGTACAGGGCTCAAGGGTTACATAGAGTTCACAGTCCACCAGGCGATAATTTTTGACATTACCAGCAGCCTCCTGCAATGCCAGTACTTCAGCATGAGCAACAGGATTACAGCCACTGATGGGCTGATTAGCCCCCCGGCCAACGATCTTTCCATCTCTGACCACGACAGCCCCTACCGGCACTTCGCCTTTTTCACGGGCTTTCTCAGCTTCTTTTAAAGCCTCTTTCATCCAGAAGCTATCCATCTCGGTCAGGGTTTGTTCAGGCACTTTTTCTGTCACGGGAACTCATGTACTCCGGATAGGTTTTCTGGAAGCAGAGAAAAAATTGTCGAAATAAGTATACAGACGTCGACCAGTTTGACCGATACAGACTCTAATCAGGTCTTGGAGTTCCCCGAAGAGGGTATTTCGGAATTCTCCAACGCAACTCAAAAGAGCGATATATACTAAAAGTTAGTTCTCGTTATTTCAGTTTCTGACTAAGTACCATTGGAGGGTATGATCGAATGAGTTACAAGCAAAATGTAGAAGAGAATCTACAGCATTTTGCAGAGAGCATCGGTCTAGGCGAGCTCAGCTTAAATGAACACGATGCTTGTGGTCTCTGTTTTGATGATACCCTGATCGTGAATATGGAATATCTGGAAGAAGACGAAGCTTTGGTGTTTGTTTCTTCCGTAAAACCCATGGACGCTCACGACGACGCCAAAACCAGCCTCTATGAAAAGCTTCTTTCACTGAACCTTCAGCACCACAGCATGCAGGGAGCATTTCACGCCCTGAACCATGATAAGTCTGAAGTTCTGTTGATTCGCTCCATGCTGGCCTCCTCCGACTACGGTAATTTCGAATCCACTCTTGAGAAGTTCGTTAACACTCTCGAATGGGTGATTTCTGAAGTCGATAATACCGAGAGTGACGGTACTGCCGCACCTAAAGAGAATGGTCCAAAGCCTCCTCCAACCGCACCAGGCGGACCTGGAGATATGGGCATGATGGTCTGACTTTGATACAGGCATCAAAAAAAGAGGGCTTATCAAGCCCTCTTTTGCTTTCTATCGAATCAAGGTGAGTTCACACCCTAAAAAGCGAAAAAAGCAACGAGTGGCATAGGAGACAGGGATCGTGGCCGAAGCACTTAACTACCTCACTTCAGCTCTACAAAATGCCGTTGAAAGCAGCCGGTTAGTTGATATTCGAGGTCGTGTTACCGAAGTACAGGGCATGATTATTAAAGCGGCAGTTCCCGGCGTAAAAATCGGTGAACTGTGCGAGCTGGTTACCCCCAACGATGAGAAAACCGGGTATGCCGAAGTCGTTGGCTTTCAAGGTCACGAAACGGTGTTATCTCCCATGGGTGAAATCATGGGGATCTCCTCCACTACCGAAGTCATTCCTACAGGCAAAGTTCACCATGTGGGTGTTGGCCCTCATCTTCTGGGTCATGTGTTGGACGGCATGGGCAATCCTTTAAACCCAGAAGCCTTCGATGGTGTCGAGCCTGAAACCTGGTACCCGGTTTATGCCGACAGCCCCGACCCCATGACTCGGCGGATCATTGATAAACCCATGCCACTGGGCCTGAGAGCTCTGGACGGAGTCCTGACCTGCGGAGAAGGTCAGCGGATGGGTATTTTCGCTGCGGCCGGTGGAGGTAAAAGTACATTACTCTCAATGCTGGTAAAAGGGGCTGAGGTCGATGTAACTGTTCTGGCGCTGATCGGTGAAAGGGGACGAGAACTCAGAGAATTCATTGAGCACGATCTGGGCCCGGAAGGTGTGAAGAAATCCGTTATCATCGTTGCCACTTCAGATAAGTCTTCCATGGAAAGAGCCAAAGCTGCTTATACGGCAACGGCTGTGGCAGAGTATTTCAGGGATAAAGGTAAAAAAGTTCTGCTGCTGATGGATTCTGTTACCCGTTTTGCTCGTGCCCAGCGTGAAATAGGCCTGGCAGCGGGCGAACCCCCCACTCGTCGAGGCTTCCCGCCTTCTGTGTTTGCCACGCTTCCAAAATTAATGGAACGTGCCGGTATGTCAGACACAGGCTCAATCACTGCTCTCTACACAGTACTGGTAGAAGGTGATGATATGACCGAACCTGTAGCTGACGAAACCCGCTCCATACTGGACGGTCACATCATCCTTTCAAGAAAGCTGGCTGCAGCCAACCATTACCCGGCTATCGATGTTCTATCCAGTGCCAGCCGAGTCATGAATGCCATCACTCCGGAAGAGCACAAAGCCGCTGCCGGTAAGCTCAGGGAACTCCTCGCTAAATTTGAAGAAATAGAGCTGTTAGTGAAAGTAGGTGAATACAAGGCTGGGTCCGATGCAGTGGCCGATGAAGCCCTGCAAAAAATTGATACGATCCGAACCTTCCTGAAACAGCGTACGGATGAATTGAACGATTATGACGCAACCATTCAGCAGTTGCGGCAGGTCGTTGGGGTTTGATCTGAATGCTGCACGAACTCCTCAAGGTTAAGCAGATTCGTGAAAAGTCTGCCCAGGATGAAGTTCGTAAAAGTGAATATCGTCTGGAGCAGGCTCAGCAGGAAGTCAAAAACAAAGAGCAGGAGTTGGAAGAGTACATTGACTGGCGCAGTAAAGAAGAACAACGGCTCTACGATAACATTATCAATACCGAGGTAAAGCAGATCGACCTGGACCAGCTGAAAGCAAAGGTGGCCCAGATGCGCGAAAAAGATGTACTGCTGGAACAGGCTATCAATGAAGCTAAGCAAAATGTCGTAAAGGCCGAAGAGCAGCTGGAACAGGCCCGTGAAAATCACATCAAGGCCATGCAGGCTGTAGAGAAGTTTGAAGAGTTTACCAAAGCTCTGGACGAGGAAGCTGCCAAGGAAGCTGCCCGCCTCGAAGATCTGGAAATGGAAGAATTTACTGTTCGCCCCAAATCATAGGGTGCACAGAGCAACAGCCATGAGCAATAAACAGCCATGAGCAATAAACAGCCATGAGCGGAAAATGCCAGCCACATCACTGGCAGGGACTTCAATAAAAGGCATTTTCACAATAAACAGGAGGCAAACATGCAGCCCACCAATCAAAGCCAGAATGTTCAGCAGAACACCAACAATCAGCCTACTCAGAATCAGAGTCAAAAGATTTCTGAGGATCAAGCTTCTGACTTTTCCAAAAAGATGAAAAAGAAAGAAGACTCCAAGGGCACAAAAGCTGAATCAAAAGATGACCAGAGCCTTGAAAGCCTGATGGCAGAGCGCCGAAAAAGTGCCAAAGAAGCTCTGGAAGGTAAATTTAAGGATCAGGGCAGTGGCCGTGAAGGACAAAAAGGCCAGGAAGAAGGCGCTATGCAATCCCTTCTTGAAGGTAATGAGCAGGCTACCGGTCAGGTCAGGGAAACCCAGCAGGCTTCTGAAGCTCAGCTGAAGAGTATTCAGGCAGTCAGCGGCCCCAAAGAAATCAACGAAGTGATCAATAAGCTGGTTGATAAGATCATGGTGTCTTCCAAAGACGCTATAGAAGGTGCCGAAGTTCGTATCACTCTGAAAGACAACATTCTGCCGGGCACTGAAATACGTATTCAGAGAGTGTCAGGAGAACTGCAAGTGACAATGAATACCTCTTCCGCAGACTCTCACAATTTCCTGGTAGCCAATGAGGCTAGCCTGATGAAGAGTCTGGAAAAACTCGGAGAGAAAGTTCAGGTCAACATCAATATGTCAGGCGGTGGCGGCGAACAGAATGACGGTCGCTCCCAGCAGGAATACGTGGCAGAAGAAGAAGAACAGGAAGATGATGAATCCTGAGGGATAGACTGATGGAAACGATACCACTGAAGTATGAATCAGTATCAGCCACTGAACTTCAGTTGGGCCAACTCCTGTGCAATCGTAAAACCCGCTACCAGATTCAACTGAATGGCATAGATTTCACTGTCTCCCTTGCCGGTCTCGACCATCAAACTTCCAGTTGGCAAGCGGACGTAGAACTGGCCGGCTATCCCAGCAAGATTTATCTGGGCCATCAGGTTCTGGACTTTCTACTGCCTAATAAGCTTGATCATCAGATCCTTGAGAAACTGCCCAACGATCTTCGTGAAGCCGCTATTTCAAGCAGCCTGACCCCCATTTTCAACTTTCTGGGCCAAATGCTGGGACAATCCGTTTCTCTGAGTAACCTCAAGCCGGCAGAACAAACAGAAGCTGCCTTGATAGCTGTAGATCTTGAAGCCGAGACCATGCGCTCAAGCATTCAGATTGAGTACTCAGAGATGATTGAGAATTTGTTGAAGTCAATTCCACCTCATCAATCCATCCCGCTGCCCGATATACCTTTATGGGTATCCCTGCAAAAAGGCAGCACCGTACTGGCCCGCAGTGAATTCAATCATCTGGAAGAAGGTGACATTGTTTTTCTGGAAAAACATGTCAGTGACTCAGAGGTGATTGTAAGAATCAAACAGAATGCCGTTTTTCTGGGCACTCGTGAGGATACCCGGGTCACTATTTCACAGAGGCTTCAGGCTATGGAAGAACATTCTGCCGAAGAGCACACAGAGCATGAGGAGCCAATGCCAGAGGGAGAAGTACCGGACGTTCCGGTCGCTCCTGCAGCTCCCGTTGATCTTCATGACCTGCCCGTGACGCTGATGTTCGAAGTCGGTGAACAGCAGCTGACATTCGCAGAACTGCAGAGCCTGACGCCAGGATATGTTTTCCAGCTCAGTAACCCAATAGAAGCCCCGGTTAAAATCAGGGCCAATGGTCAACTGATTGGAAAATGCCAACTGGTAGAAATAGAAGGTCGACTGGGAGCCCGAATCACAGAGCTTAATGGAAAAGAGACTGACCGAGAATAGACCGCTCGCCCTATTGAATTTTATGCTCGAGCGCAATCCTCAGTCAGACTTCAGGGCTGAATCCTAATAACCAGGCAGTACATCCAGTAAAGCAGGTTCCCGCCATGGAAAGCGGCATACTGAATCTTACCAGCCCATTCTATTTGATGGTGCCGCTGGCACTCATGGCGTTGATTCCATTCATGGCTGTGATGGGCACCTCTTTCCTGAAGCTGGTAGTGGTCTTTTCTATTCTGAGAAATGCCACCGGTCTCCAGCAGATTCCTCCCAATATTGCCATGAACGCTCTGGCCATCATTCTGACACTCTACATCATGGCGCCTGTTGGCTATGAAGCTTATGAAATACTGGAGCCAGAGAAACTCAACTTCGATGACCTTTCCTGGATTGAGACGGTCAAACTGGCCAGTGCCCCTTACAAACAGTTTTTGAAAGACAACACGAATGAAAATGAACGCAACTTTTTCCTGAAATCTGCCCGTTTGCTCTGGCCCAAAAAATATCAACAAGAACTGTCTGGCGATGACTTTATAGTGCTCCTGCCTTCATTTTGTATTACGGAGTTAACCAAAGCGTTTCAGATCGGATTCTTACTGTACTTACCTTTCATAGTCATCGACTTGATCGTGTCAAACATCCTGCTGGCCATGGGTATGATGATGGTATCACCCATGACTATTTCACTGCCTTTCAAGCTGCTTCTGTTTGTCCTTCTGGACGGCTGGACCCGCCTGATCCAGGGCCTGATTTTGAGCTACGGCTAGGGGAACATCATGGTAGATTCCGACATCATTCAGCTGACTGCACAGGCTTTAATGCTGACTCTGATTCTCTCAATGCCTCCGATTATTGCTGCTGCCGGTGTCGGACTGCTGATCAGTTTGATCCAGGCACTGACCCAAATTCAGGAACAAACCCTGCCGTTCGCATTCAAACTGATTGCCGTCATCATCAGTATATTTGCCACTGCACGCTGGCTAGGCCTTGAGATCTATCATTACTCACTGGCCATCATGAACAAAATACCGGATCTTTAACCGGGTAAAGCACGATTAATCGGGATAAGCGACATGGTCATCCCAATAGATGAGCTGAAAGAGTGGTTTTACATTTTTACCATGGGCATGCCCAGAATTGTTGCCCTTTTCACTCTAATCCCTTTCCTTCACAAGCGGATGCTGGGTGGCGCCATGATGAGAAATGGCATCTGCGCCTGCCTGATACTGTTTCTCCATCCGATGCTGGCAGAGCACAAACCCGATGAAACCATCACTATTTATGCCACGGCCGGGTTTGTTCTGAAAGAAGCGTTTATTGGCGCTATTCTTGGCTTTTGCATCACTATCCCGTTTTGGGCCTTAGAATCTGCAGGTTTCTTTATCGATAACCAACGGGGTGCATCTATGGCCAGTGCCCTGAACCCTCTGTCCGGTGCAGAAACTTCTCCCATGGGTGTCTTGTTCTCACAAGCCTTCACTGCCATTTTCATGGTCAGCGGCTTATTTTTGCTATTGCTGCAAAGCCTGTTTATCAGCTACGACGCTTGGCCCGTCTTCAGTTTTTACCCCAAACTGACCCCCGAAGCGGCCATCTTTTTTCTTAACCAGTTTGACTTGATCATTGGTTTGGCCATGTGGCTTGCCGCTCCCGTTGTTATTTCGATGTTTATCACTGAGTTTGGCATTGCCCTGATCAGTCGCTCCGCTCCTCAGCTGAACGTATTTATTCTGGCCATGCCCATCAAGTCAGGCGTGGCTGCAGCCATACTGGTGGTTTACGTCAGTACTATTCTGAAGCTGGCCAAAAAGCACGACGAAGGCATTCCCATGATTTTCAGAACCCTTGGTAGGCTATGGCAATAGGAGCGCTCTGGAAATGAGTGGTGAAAAGACCGAACAACCCACTCCAAAAAAACTTCGCGATGCCCGAAAAAAAGGACAGGTTGCCAAGAGCAAAGAAGTATCCAGTACCTTTGGTATTATTGCTGTTGTCTGCACTATCTGGTTTATGAGTGATATGTTTCTTACCACCATTCAGGAAATGGTGATTCTCCCTTCTACTGTCTACAACGAGAATTTTAACGACGCTTTCAAGATTGTCACTCAAGGAATTCTCGAAAAGTCTATTGAGCTTCTCCTGCCTTTGGTAATGGTCTCCATGCTGTCAGCCATCATCGGCAACATCATGCAATTTGGCTTTCTGCTGGCCGGTGAATCGATCAAGCCTGACTTGAAAAAGATCAGCCCTATTGCGGGTTTCAAACGTATTTTTGCCATTAAGAACCTGGTGGAATTCTTCAAGTCCGTTATCAAGATTGTATTTCTTTCCATCGTTGTTTATTACGTTATCAAGGACAGTCTCGGGGACATGGTCAACCTTCCCTATTGCGGGAGCGACTGTATTCTTCCAGTAGTCGGCATATTGATGAAAAAGCTTCTGATCTACGCGATTGCCGCATTCATGGTAATTTCAGTGCTGGATTTCCTCTTCGAAAAACAGCAGTTCACCAAGCAAAATAAAATGTCCAAGGATGAAGTAAAGCGTGAACACAAAGAGATGGAAGGTAGCCCGGAAATCAAAGGTAAGCGGAAAGAAATCCACCAGGAAATCCTCAACGAAGCTGAGAACACCAAAAAATCAGACGTGGTCATCAAAAACCCGACTCACTTGGCCATCGGTCTGCACTACAAACAGGATGTTACCCCCTTACCGGTTGTGACCGTTAAAGGTCGAGGCGGACGTGCCCGCTTTATCGTAAAAGTTGCCGATAAAGAAGGCATACCCGTACTGGAGAATGTTCCGTTAGCCCACGCCCTTTTTGATACGGATATTGCCAGTTATATACCCAGTGACTTGATTGAACCAGTGGCAGAAGTATTCCGCTGGGTGGAAGATCTCAAGGAAAAACAGGGCATATCAGATAATTCCTGATACACCTCTCTCCACGGCTAAGTTCGTCTTATCTGTTGTTTGAACTATAATGCAGCAGTCACCTACTTTTAGGGATGCTGTTATGCAATATGCTCTCTTCAAAGCCTTTCTTGATGCCATTTCGACACTGACCAGTCATCAGAAGAATATTCTCAATAAAGCTCTTTCTCCAGTGGTTGAGACCAAAACTCATCAGCCGAGCCTGAGCAACACTATCGAACAGAAATTTTCTGAGCACCCAAGTTGCCCTCATTGCCAAAGTGATCAGCTAAAACGTTGGGGCAGTAGTGATGACAGACAGCGCTATCGTTG
>NZ_JBPCXO010000224.1:0-16241 GCF_051008435.1 Endozoicomonas sp.
GGCATATGGCGGGGCGAGATCTTGGTAAACGGGAGCCTACGGAATCACTCAAATCTCATGCTGGGAAATTTGAATTATTGGATGCAACCTGATTGTCAAGTGAGAAAAACTGCAGAATCGAGTGTAACGTTCAGCTCAGGGTTGGACAGAAATACATTGAATAGCTTTGAGCTCAATAAATGTATTTCTGTGCAGTTAAAGCACCGCCGGCTTCCTTTGTGAGGCAGGCGGTGTTTTGCTTTATTGGATTGAAAAAAGCAGAAGACTTGTGAAGTAGCATTATTGTTACTGAGACTCAAAGTCTTTATTGCGATAAGTAGCCATAAGGTAAGAAAATGATTTTGTCCCCGCTAGGGGTGAAATTATTTTCAAGATAAAGTGTATAATGAAGTCTTCACTTTTCTTGTGGTTAAAAAAACCATAACAGCAGCAATGTTTTATGGTTTTAAAGAATGAGATCAACTCATTCTGAATTGATACATCAGCACTCCGGTTGTCAGTAGAGGGTGCAATTCCAAGTCTGTCTGGATAGGCAGAGTCTGTACATTATCCAGAAGGTTTTGAATTGCATCTGTCACACCGCTATGACCGGGTACTGTATTTCTTTATTCACACTTAATAGGAAAACGTAGTGAATCCGGTAATTAAAACATTTCAGTTTGGTGGCCAGACCGTAACTCTGGAAACCGGCCGTATTGCGCGTCAGGCTTCTGGTGCTGTCCTGGCCAAGATGGGTGAGATTGCTGTCCTGGCAGCTGTAGTCGGTGCCAAGCAGGCAAAAGAAGGGCAGGATTTCTTTCCGCTTTCTGTGCACTATCAAGAAAAAACCTATGCTGCTGGTAAAATTCCAGGTGGCTTCCTGAAGCGTGAGTCTCGTCCAAGCGAAAAAGAAACGCTGACCTCTCGCCTTATTGATCGTCCTATTCGCCCGTTGTTTCCAAAAGGTTTCATGAACGAAGTACAGGTTGTCTGTACTGTCATGTCTGCTGACAAGCAAAATGATCCTGATATTGTTGCCATGCTGGCTACCTCTGCTGCTCTGGCTATTTCGGGTATTCCGTTTGACGGTCCGATTGGTGCAGCCCGTGTCGGTTTTACTGAAGAAGAAGGTTACCTGCTTAACCCTAGCTTTGAAGTCCTGAAAGGTTCTGAGCTGGACATGGTTGTAGCGGGTACCAGCGACGCCGTATTGATGGTGGAATCTGAAGCTAAGGAGCTGACTGAAGATGAAATGCTGGGAGCAGTACTGTTTGCTCACCAGGAATATCAGTCTGTTATTCAAGCGGTTCAGGAATTGGCAAACGAAGTAGCCAAGTCTCGCTGGGACTGGGAAGCGCCTGTTGAAAACGCGGAACTGAAAGAAAAAGTTGCGTCCTTTGAAGGCAAGATGCGTGAAGCTTATCAGATCACCATCAAGCAGGATCGTCAGGCTGCCATCAATACACTGCGTCAGGAAATGCTGGAGTCTCTGGCAGGTGAAGGCAGTGCTTTTGATGCTTCCGATGTTGATAAGTCATTCAGTAAGCTCGAAAAGAATGTCGTTCGTGGCAATATCATTGGTGGTATGCCTCGTATCGATGGCCGTGACACTAAGACGGTTCGTGGTATTGGTGTTGAGGTGGGGGTTCTGCAGAAGACTCATGGTTCTTCTCTGTTCACCCGTGGTGAAACTCAGGCCATCGTTGCTGCAACACTGGGTACGACCCGTGATGCTCAAATCGTTGATAGCCTGGAAGGTGAATTCAAAGATCCTTTCATGCTGCATTACAACTTCCCGTCCTACTCTGTAGGCGAGTGTGGTCGTATGGGTGCGCCAGGTCGTCGTGAGATCGGTCATGGTCGCTTGGCTCGTCGTGGTGTTCAGGCAGTGCTGCCAACCCAGGAAGAGTTCCCGTACACCATTCGTGTGGTTTCCGAGATTACTGAATCCAACGGTTCCAGCTCAATGGCTTCTGTTTGCGGCACTTCTCTGGCGCTGATGGATGCTGGTGTACCACTGAAAGCACCTGTTGCTGGTATTGCCATGGGTCTGGTAAAAGAAGGTGAGCAATTTGCCGTTCTGACCGACATTCTGGGCGATGAAGATCACCTGGGTGATATGGACTTTAAAGTAGCCGGTACTTCTGAAGGTATTACTGCTCTGCAGATGGATATCAAGATCGCCGGTATCACTGAAGAGATCATGGAAATTGCTCTTGAGCAGGCCATGGACGCTCGTCTGCATATTCTGGGTGAGATGAACAAGGTGATCGGTGCAGCTCGAACAGAACTGAACCCGAATGCACCAATGACCATGTCTCTGAAAATTGATCCAGACAAGATTCGTGATGTTATTGGTAAAGGTGGTTCTACCATTCGTGGTATTTGCGACAAAACCGGTGCTTCTGTCGATATCGACGACAGCGGTATGGTTCAGATTTTTGCTGAAGACAGTGAAAAAGCGCAAGCTGCCTATGACATGGTACACGGTATTACTGCTGAAGCTGAAATTGGCAAGATCTATACCGGTGAAGTGACCCGAATTCTTGATTTCGGTGCTTTTGTCAGCGTTCTGCCAGGCAAAGACGGTCTTGTGCACATTTCCCAGATCGCCAATGAGCGTGTTGAGAATGTGACTGACTATCTGAAAGTGGGTCAGACTGTCGACGTTGTTGTTCTGGATATCGATTCCCGTGGTCGTATCAAGCTCAGCATGAAAGAAGTTGAGCGTGCGAGAGAACAGCAAAGCTGATCTTAAGTACGTAGCTTACTAAAAAAACAGGAGCCAATGGCTCCTGTTTTTTTATGTCTTAAGGCATCTGAGCATGGCTGTTTCTGGTGTGAAAAGGGTAGAATACCGTTGCTCATTCATCAGTTTGAATAAAGTTAAGCTTTCAATAGTTGTATGACCTATTTGAAAGTACTGATTGTCCAAGAATAATAAAACGACAGGGTGTATCGGATGGCTGAGGCGGTCAATTGCCAGTATCACAAGAGTAATCCGGCCGTATGGCATTGTGAAAGTTGTCAGAAGCATTATGGGGAATGCTGTGTCCCCATAGTACCGGAAGGCTATGACGAGCCTCTCTGTACGCTTTGTAATCAGGAAATAACCTACCTGGGGGCAGCTCATTCTGCCGAGCCATTCTGGCTAAAAATTAATGATTTCTTTTTATACCCCATCAGAATTTCCAGTCTCGCCTTTCTGGCCGTCTGTATTCTGATCGGTTTCGTGATGCCTTATACCGGATTCTTTATACTGCCTTTAAGTATTCTGTTGATGTGCGTTCTGACCAAATACTCATTGCAGATTATTGAATCGGTCAGTTTGGGTGATTGGGAGCCGCCCGGTCTGGAAGAGGCTTTTTCCAGCGAGGGTTTGAGCCTGTTCTTCAAGCAGATTGGAATTTTTCTGGTGGCAGGTGTCGTTCTGTACTTTTTGAGTTCGCTGGGGGTGTTTGTTGTCCTGGGTGCAGCTGCTTTTATGCTTCTGGGTTTGCCGGCCTCTATGATGATACTGGCCAGAGAGCACACGCTCTCTGCTGCAGTTAATCCTATCAAGATCGCATTTGTTATCTCGGCTATCGGCTGGCCTTATATGCTGCTCTATTTCTTCCTGATTGTGCTCTATGGTGGGCCTGGCTATTTCATAGGTGGTCAGGAAGAAGTGTCTTCCCTCTTTACTGCGGCCTCCTCATTATTGGGCGGTTACTTCTCTTTTGTTATGTGCGCCATGATGGGTTATTGCCTTTACCAGTATCAGTCGGAGCTGGGGTATGCTGCAGAAATGGAAGGCGAAGAAGGGGTGTCAGAAGAAGAGTACCAGACACAAAAGGCGCTTTCTGATGGGCTTATTCTGATGCGTGAAGGGCGTGAAGAAGAAGCCTTGAAGGTTACCAAACAGGCGCTGGAGCGTGATCGTTCTGATATTCAGCTGAACAAGCGCTTTTTCAAGCTATTGTTGCTCTGGGCACCTGATCAGTCTTTGATAAAGTTTGGTGAAAAATACATTCAACGCCTGATGATACTGCGACGTGATCATGAGGCTGCAGACGTTTATCTGGATATGAAAGGCAGGATCAAAGCCTATATGCCGTCCGTGCCGGGTGAGCGTTATCGATTGGCTGAATCGCTGGCACAAAAAGGAAAAATCAGAGAAGCTTTAGGTTTACTGTTTAATCTTCATAAGTTATTCCCGGACTATCAACAGCTTCCTGAGGCTTATATGTTGATTGCCAGACTGCTCAGTGAAAATATGAATAATGATGAGCAGGCCAATAAGTA
Organism: Endozoicomonas sp.; assembly: GCF_051008435.1. Classification (GTDB taxonomy): domain Bacteria; phylum Pseudomonadota; class Gammaproteobacteria; order Pseudomonadales; family Endozoicomonadaceae; genus Endozoicomonas_A. Next base: position 4,264 of record NZ_JBPCXO010000224.1, read on the forward strand.
TCTGGATTTCATTATTCAGAAATTCCCTGGCCACCGTGTAGTTAAGGAAGCCAGGGAATATCAAAAGGTTATTGAGTCATTGTCAGAGTCGACAGAAGCTTGATTAGATTTTGGTGGTGCTGGTTGTTCCTGCCTCGGTAATAGCTGGCCAGTTCTTCAATGCAGGGAGTCAGCGTTTCTTTTTCTGAAGTGACAGAAAATGCTTTCTGGGTTAGCTGAACTGCTTCGGAGTGGTGGTCGGTCTTGATCAGTCGGTTGATCCAGAAGACGCTGAGTTTGCTGCTTTTTAGCAGTACTGGCGTCTCACAGTATGAGGGTGTAATAGAAGCGATCAGCGTATCTATTTCTGGTTTTCTTGGTAGCTTGATGATGGAGAGCACCAGTTGATGGAAGCTCTTGTTGCGATTCCGTTTTTTCAGCGTGTAGAGTCTTTCCAGAATCTCTGGGTGAGCAGGGTGGTCCTGATTCAGCTTTTCAGCTAATTGCATTGCTTTATCGTGTTGCAGCTGGTTAATGAGATCATCGATGGCCTGAGCAGGGTCAAACGTATTTTTTTCTGTATTTTCTGCCAGTTTGGTTTCGGAGAGATTTAACCAGGGGCGGGCAGTGAGTGTAATGATCACGCCGCCGATCAATCCGCCCATGTGTGCCCAGTAGTTGACGTTTGTGTTACTGAAAACCTGTCCAATGACTTCTTTTCCCAGCCAGAATGGGAAGATGATGAGTGCTGGAGCCTTCATAAAGTTGAAATAAGGGCCTATCCAGTAGAAAAACTGAATTTTTCGAGCTTGATAAGCGCCCAGATAGGCGCCCATTAATCCAGCTATTGCGCCTGATGCTCCTACCCCAAAACCTTGTTCACCCCACTGCATAATCCAGTACAGTCCTGTGGCTGCAAAGCCAGTCGTCAGATAAGTCGTGAGATAGGCCAGTCTGCCCATGACGACTTCCAGGGCGCAGCCAAAAATAAACAGGAAAATCATATTCCCCAGCAGGTGGCCAAAATCACCGTGAAGAAACATGGAAACAAAGGCGTCGATTAAGGAAGGTTGGGCAGGATTAAAGCCATAGTCTACATAGCTAAGCTTATCTCGAAGTGCTTCAAACTGCTCTCTCTCTTTCTCCCACTGGCTGTTTGAAAACTCTGCCTGAGTTCTCAGATGCTCTTCAAACTCCATATCATGCATAAGCTGCATGGTGAGAATCATGTTTCCTTCTTCACTGTTCAGAGGAATGCTGGCCCAGTCCTTAGGTTTATTCTGACTGAGATAGTCAGAATACAGAGCCATTTCTTTCCCTGAATGCTGCATCTGTTCATAGGTTTCCATCAGCTCAGGATAGATTTTCTGATCCTTGATCTGATAACCAAAGAAAGCAGCGCAGTTGATAATAATCAGTAACAGCGTGATAAGAGGAGGGTCTCGCCAGTCCAGCTTTCTCTCGGCGGGAATGATTAGCATTGTGCGTCCTGCAGCCGTTCTATTTATTGTTTTTAGGTGTTTATACTGTGTCGTATTGTAGCTCAGAGTTTTTGGCGGGTATAGCGCCAGAGACTGCTGGTGCCAGCACTCTGAAATAATCAGTTGCTATAGTATTCAGCTATTTGAGATAGCTTTCCTGTTCGATGGGGGAAGGCTTCTCTGAGATAAGTAAGCGCATCTGCGAGTGTCACCTGGTGCAGGTTTCTGGTGTTGTGAAAAATTAAGTGGTTGATCCTCTCATGGAAAATCTCTGGGTTTTCAGAAGGGCTGGTTTTCTGAAAAGTGTCTTGATCCATTGCGTCTTCCGGGTATTCGAGAGGTTGTGTGGCTTGTTCATGCAGGTTGGAAAGCATGGAATGAAGAAGGTCCAGGCGGATTTCGTTCTGCGTTCTGTGGAGCCATGCAATGGTGATCAGATTGTGACCGAAGAATCCAGGTTGTTTCAGGGTTGCTTCTAAAATATTCTCAAACGCCGGTGGTGTGTCTCGACTGATGAGTGGTTCTGAGAACTTTGACTTATTATAAGTGGTGCAGACAAACTCTGTTAATCGTTCCAGATAGGGAAGTATCTGACTTTCGCTGAGTTGCTGGTGCACGACTTTGAAGGCGAGCAGTATTGTGACGTGATGGGAAAGGTAGTGATCGGCAGTAGCTGCTTTTACGAGGTAATGACTGAGGATGTCTTCAATACCTTTTTCTGAGTGCCACTGCTTCATGACAAGATAGACTGCTGGAAAGACAGCATTGTTCAATCTTGTGTGAATTCTATCTGAGCTGAATCTTTGGGGCTCCATGTGTTCTGACAAGACGGTGTTAATCTTTATTTCCGTTTTCTCGATTAAACGGTGTGTTTGATCCCAGATCTCCTGTTCTATGTCTGGATAATTTTTTGCCAAATACCATGCGGCCAAAAATGCCTTTAGTGCATGGGGTTGATGAATGGTCGCACTGCGAAATAATGCGTCTTGTAAAACTGTAGCTTGATTCATTGGGCCCTGACTCCGGTTGTTCTTGTTGTCATCTGTCGTTTATAAGGTAGGGTCAGGTTTCAAGCAAGCATAAAAAAACCGTGCATGAGCACGGTTTTTTTGGTTCTGAAAGAGTTTTACTCGTCCAGGAAGCTTCTCAGATGATCTGAGCGCGTTGGATGGCGCAGCTTTCTCAGAGCCTTGGCTTCGATTTGACGAATACGCTCACGGGTTACGTCGAACTGCTTGCCCACTTCTTCCAGGGTGTGGTCGGTGTTCATATCGATACCAAAGCGCATGCGCAGAACCTTCGCTTCACGGGCTGTCAGGCCAGACAGTACGTTGCGAGTAGATTCTTTGAGGCCAGTGCCAGTCGCTCGATCGATAGGTGACTGAATCGTTGCATCTTCGATAAAGTCGCCCAGATGGGAGTCTTCATCATCACCGATTGGAGTCTCCATGGAAATAGGTTCCTTGGAGATCTTCAGTACCTTGCGAATCTTGTCTTCTGGCATTTCCATGCGAACAGCCAGTTCTTCAGGGGTAGCTTCGCGACCCATCTCCTGGAGCATCTGTCTGGAAATTCGGTTCAGTTTGTTGATTGTTTCAATCATATGAACCGGGATACGAATGGTTCTGGCCTGATCCGCAATCGAGCGGGTAATGGCCTGACGAATCCACCAGGTGGCATAGGTCGAGAACTTGTATCCGCGACGGTATTCAAACTTGTCTACCGCTTTCATCAAGCCGATGTTGCCTTCCTGAATCAGATCCAGGAACTGCAAGCCACGGTTGGTGTACTTCTTGGCAATGGAGATAACCAGACGCAGATTAGCCTCAACCATTTCTTTCTTGGCACGGCGGGCGCGGGCTTCGCCCAGCGACATTCTGCGATTGATGTCTTTGATCTGAACCAGTGTGCAGCCAAACTCTTTTTCAATAGTGATCAGCTTCTTCTGGGAGCGAACAATTTCATCCCGGTAGTTATTGATGGCGTCTGCATAACCGGCGCTGCCAGAGGTGACGTCATCAATCCATTTAAGGCTGGTTTCATTGCCAGGAAACGAGCTCAGGAAAATCTTCCTTGGCATTTTTGAGCGACGTACGCAAAACTGCATGATTGCACGTTCGTTGCGACGAATGATGTCCAGAGTATTTCTGATGCGGAATACCAGCATGTCAAAAATACGAGGTACCAGCTTTAGGGGCATGAAGGCTTCGGTGAGCTCTTCCATAGCCGCTTTGGCTTCTTTAGAGCCAAAATCGTGCTTTTCCAGAGTGCTCAGGACTTTTTCGTGGCCAGCACGAAGCAGGTCGAAGCGCTCTTTCGCTTCTTCTGGATCTAGACCGCCAGCATCTTCGTCGTCATCGTCCTCGTCATCGTCGTTAGAGTCGTTATCATCAAATTTTTCTTTAATGACAGGAGCGGGAGGAGCAACGACGGGGTCAGAGTCAGGATCGATATAACCGCTGATCAGATCTGTCAGGCGGCCTTCTTCTTCTACGATTCGATCGTATTCGTCCAGAACAATCTGAACAGAGCCTGGAAATTTGGCCAGGGCTGACATGACTTCACGCAGCCCTTCTTCAATGCGTTTGGCGATCTGGATTTCGCCTTCGCGAGTCAGCAGCTCGACCGTGCCCATTTCACGCATATACATACGTACTGGGTCTGTGGTTCGACCTGCTTCCTGTTCAACAGCTGCAAGAGCCGCTGCTGCTTCTTCGGCAGCAGCTTCATCAGTATCGGCTTCTGCCAACAACAGGGTATCGGCGTCCGGCGCTGTTTCGTAGACGGTGATACCCATGTCATTGATCATGCGAATGATATCTTCCACCTGATCGGGATCAGAGATGTCTTCAGGAAGATGGTCATTCACCTCAGCGTAAGTCAGGTATCCCTGTTCCTTACCGCGAGAGATAAGCTCTTTCAGTCGGGATTGTTGTTGCGAGTTAGCTGACATATCAACCCTTTAACAGCGAAAGTGGAGTGCCGGACGAAAAAAACGTAAGCTGGTAATTATAGCTCAAAAACATGAGGTTTTCCACAAGGAAGCGCAAGAGAGTACACTTTCGTGGAGCTGCACGATGTTCAATGGACGAGGCACCGGAAAAACGGTCCATGAAAAACTACACATGGTGAGGGTCCCCTTCCGTGGCTTTTTACCGTAAAAGCACCTGCTCACAATAAGTGAGTTTATGAGGTGCTTTCTTTGCTCATGGCTGTTTCAGACCGGATTCAGAATCAGGTGTGTGGTCAATAACGGCTTCCCACATAGCACAGTGAAGTTCAAGTATACCTAAAAATACGTGCGTCGCCATAAATAAACCGATAAAAAAACAATTTACAATATGCTTACAGGCGGCAGCGAAAAAGGGCTTCTGTCGTTCACTGCGGGGTGGGTTGGCAGTCTTTTGATTATTCTTTTTTTGAGTTGCTGGCCGTGGGTTTAATGCCGAGTTTTTTCTTTTGCTTTTCAAGAAGGGCTTCAAGAACGCTGCGCTGAGTGGAGTCTATCTGGCCTGGTTTTTTTTGAGAAAAAGTTTGTTTCAGGGTGTGCGTTGTCTGCTTGTGTTCGAGTTCCCTGACGGTCTCTCTGATGCGTTCTATGGCTTCGTGGAATTCCTGATCGTTGGGTTGGTGTCCCAGTGCCAGTGAGGCAATTTCTTGCAGTCGTATACCGTGTTGGGTTCCATGCCATTGAGCAATCAGTGCGATTGTAGGTAGTTTGGGTTGTTCCTGAAGTGTTTTGATCAGGGCAATTAACAGCTGTGTGTCAGGGTGCTCATCCCCTTCCAGTTCGCTCATTGCTTTAACGCCAGCTGCCAGCTCGGGATTGCATAACAGGTGTCGGATGGCATAAACAGAGCGGCGAACTTTCAGTGGTGCAGGGGGGGCAGGCTGTTCATTCTTTTCTTTGAAACCTTTTTTAAAAGGTTTGCGTTCAAAGGTGCGTTCCTGAGGCTGAAAGTTGTGGGCTGCTTCCAATTCATAATGAGCTTGTGGGTAATAGTCCGCTTCAGCAGGTATGGAGTAGTTGTCGTGTATGGGTTCTGCTGTTACTGGTTTGGGTTCGGGTTCGCTCTTCTTGTTTAAGTAACTCTCAAGTGTATCGGTATTGAGTCCGGTAATTTCTGACAGCCGCTGCATCAGCATTTGCTTGAACAGGCCGTCGGGGATTTTGTGCAGGTGTGGTTGAGCCTCGGTGGCGAGTCGGGATCGACCGTCCATGGTGTTGAGGTCAATGCCGTCACCGAGCTCCTTAAACAGGAATGTGTCGAGGCTCAGGGCGGTGCTCTTTATTCTCTCAATAAAGGCGTCTGCTCCTTCCTGTCTGACCATACTGTCAGGGTCTTCTCCCTGAGGTAAAAACAAAAAGCGAGCCTGCTTGCCGTCTTCCATGTAGGGAAGGGTAGATTCAAGCGCTCTCCAGGCGGCTCGTCTGCCTGCATCATCACCATCAAAGCAGAATACGACCTCTGATACGGTTTTGAAGAGTCTCTGCATATGATCCAGAGTTGTGGCTGTGCCCAGTGTGGCTACCGCGTTGTTGATCCCCTGTTGAGCAAGGGCAACAACATCCATATAGCCTTCTACTACCAGTATGCGTTCCAGATGACGGTTGTGCTTTTTAGCTTCATAGAGCCCATAGAGTTCTCGCCCCTTATGGAAGATGGGGGACTCGGGCGAGTTAAGGTATTTGGGTTTTGAATCACCCAGCACCCTGCCACCAAAAGCAATAATCCTTCCCCGGGTGTCATGAATGGGGAACATGATTCGATCACGAAAACGATCGTAGCGGCTTTTGGTTTCTTCTTTTTCAACCAGCATGCCGGTGGTGACCAGCTGGTCTTCTTTTTCCTGATTCTCTGTCAGATGATTCTGAAGGTTATCCCAGCCTGGTGGTGCAAAACCAATACCGAAACGCTTGCAGATTTGTCCGTCCAATCCTCTCTGTTTCAGGTAATGGATGGCTCTTGGGGCATCCTGCGATTTCCTTAGTTGTTCATTATAAAAAGCAGAAGCTTTAGTCATTAGCTCGTACAGGGGGCTGTGATCCGGGCCGCGTTTCTGGCCGTTGAATTGCTCCCTGGGGACTTCCAGGCCAACGAGGCTTGCCAGTGAGTCGACAGCTGTGGGGAAGTCCAGGTGATCAAAGTGCATGACAAAACCCAAAGCGTTACCGCTGGCTCCGCAGCCAAAGCAATAGTAAAACTGCTTGTCCGGACTGACGCTAAATGAAGGGGTTTTTTCCTGATGGAAAGGGCAGCAGGCAGAATAGTTTCGACCGGTTTTTTTCAGCTTTACCCGGCTGTCGACAACATCCACGATGTCCAGGCGGTTCAGCAGGTCATCAATAAATGTCTGGGGGATGCGTCCGGCCATAAATGCCCATAGGGATAGCAAGTGTCAGCACCAGTCATAATGTGAAGAGACCGGTGCCAGAAATCTTAACAGAAGTTCGATGTTATCATCGTCACTGGATGAATGTCAGTGATTGTTGCAAGCATTACTTGCAGGTATGCGCAGGGGCTGGCTCAGCCAAGCAGTTGCTTGACGGTCTGGCTGACTTGATTCATATCGGCTCGACCTTGAACTTTGGGCTTGATAACGCCCATGACTTTTCCCATGTCACGCATGCTTTCGGCCCCGCTTTCGCGAATGGCTTCTGAGACAAGCTGGCTGATTTCTTCAGTGCTGAGCTGGGAAGGCAGGAAGTCGTGAATGACCGCCAGTTCCAGTTTTTCCTGATCGGACAGATCGGTGCGCCCTGCAGACTCGAATTGACTGATGGCATCGCGGCGTTGCTTGGCCATCTTGTCGAGTGCTGCAAGGGCACGGGTGTCGTCGATCGACTTCTCGTCTACTTCGATTCGCTGAAGCTCAGCAAGAGCCAAGCGAATGGTACCCAGTCGAACCTTATCGCGATTGCGCATGGCATCCTTCATTGCAGCAGTCAGTTGTTCCTTGACCTGGCATTCGCTCATGTTCTTACCTCAATACGATTCCTTCCCGAGAGAAGGCTTCGAGCTGATGGATGGGTTACGAAGTGACTAAAACCGGAGTACCGGTCTTAATACAGACGCTCACGACGACGCTGTTCGCGCTGCAGTTTTTTCAAATGACGCTTGACAGCAGCAGCAGCCTTACGCTTACGAACGGAGGTTGGCTTTTCGTAGTGTTCACGACGACGTACTTCAGCCAGTACACCAGCCTTTTCGCAAGAGCGCTTAAAACGGCGCAGTGCTACATCAAACGGTTCATTTTCTTTAACTTTAACAGCAGGCATGCAGAGATCACCTTCCTATAAAAAATAGTGAGTACATTAATAAAGGTTTGCAGCCCGGCATAATAACATCTGCTTTTGGTACCTCCTACTCTATTCAGAAAATGTTGCTTTGTAATTCCCTGGCCAAAAAAATGACTGGGCAAAGGTTTATTTTCTGTAATTGGCGATTTTCAAAATATCTATGAAGCCTGCCAACAAGAGTAAATGGTTGAGCATTCACACGATTTTCTTAGGTTCAGCTTGGCTGAAGCCCTTGAAGGCCGTGCGATGAAGCTAATTCCGACCCGCAAAATAAGTCTAAACAAATGTCCAGACTAGCCGCGTATTTTCAGGGGTGCGAATTTTATAGACTATTTTCTATAAATGCAAAAAACGACGTGCTTTCGCCCTGCAATGAGCTTGAGGGGTTGCGGTGTCTGGCATTTCCTGCAAAGGCTGGTTTGCAGTATCATCCCAGACCCTGCAGCAGGTACTGAACATTAACGTTGTACGTTGGTTCTTAATATCCGGACCCTTGCTATTTGTGCTGAGGGTAATGGACTGGATGCCTGTCTGAATGATGGTAATCCACAGGGTCTGTGAGTATATCTGACAGGCTGATGTTAACAGGTCGTATCTATGATAGTGCTCGGGATTGAGACATCCTGTGATGAGTCAGGCATTGCTCTCTATGACAGCCGGAAAGGGCTGCTGGCGGATGCCCTTTACAGTCAGATTGAAATGCATACCGAGTATGGTGGCGTTGTGCCGGAACTGGCCTCCAGAGACCATATCCAGCGGGTTCTACCCCTGATCAATCAAGTGCTGGATAAAGTCGGCATCACTCGAAAAGAGATTGACGCCATTGCCTACACCAAAGGGCCGGGCTTGATAGGTGCTTTAATGGTGGGTGCCTGTATTGGCCGTTCCATGGCTTGGGCGCTGGGAGTTCCTTCAGTGGGGGTGCACCATATGGAAGGCCATTTACTGGCTCCCATGTTGGAAGATAATCCTCCTGAGTTCCCGTTTCTGGCTCTGCTGGTATCCGGTGGCCATACCCAGTTGGTTCGGGTCGACAGTATGGGTCAATATGAGTTGCTTGGTGAATCTATAGATGATGCAGCAGGTGAAGCTTTTGACAAAGTAGCAGCCATGCTGGAACTGGGTTATCCCGGTGGTCCAAAGGTTTCCAACCTGGCACAGTCAGGTGCTGAGGGGCGTTTTCGTTTCCCCAGGCCTATGTGTGATCGTCCCGGGCTGGACTTCAGTTTCAGTGGTTTGAAAACCTTTACGCTCAATACAGTAGCCGCCTGTAAAAAAGAGGGTGGTCTGACAGACCAGGACAAAGCCGATATTGCCTGGGCTTTTGAAGATGCCGTGGTGGACACCCTGGCCTTTAAATGTCGTCGGGCTTTGAGGCAGACCGGCTTGAAGCAGCTGGTAATCGCTGGTGGCGTCAGTGCCAATCGCAGGTTGAGAAATCAGCTTGAAGCCATGGCAGTAAAAGAAGGCGGTGTTCTCCGCTATGCCAGACCTGAGTTTTGCACAGACAACGGGGCCATGATTGCTTATGCCGGTTGTCAGCGTCTTCTTGCAGGTCAGACAGAACCGCTTGAAGTAGCCCCTATGCCACGCTGGAACATGGAAACACTGGAAGCTGTTAATTGTGAATCAGAGGACAGGGCGAATGGATAAGGTTCGTATTGAACAGCTGGAGACGCAGGCTGTCATTGGTGTCTACGAATTTGAGCACGAAGCGCCTCAGCCTTTGGTTATTGATCTGGAACTGGAAGCCGACTTTTCACGGGCTTTTCGTTCTGATGATCTGAATGATGCGCTGGACTACGATGCCATCAGTCAGGCGGTTCGTGCGTTTTGCGAAGAATCCCGGTATGCCTTGCTGGAAGCCCTGGCGGGAGGCATTATTAAGTTAATTCAGGCTAATTTTAATGTTGATCGGGTCGGTGTATTGATCCGAAAACCACAGGCGTTAAAAGGTGCAGTAGCCTCCGTGTGGTGCGAACGAACCAGGGAAGAGATGCACCCGCTATGACACTTTTTTACATTGGAGTGGGTTCCAATGATGAAGCCGAGCAAAATTGTCGGCAGATGATTCAGGCACTTCGGCAGCAGTTTGGCTCTCTATTGGTGAGTAGCTTGATTCAAACGTCCGCTGAGGGGGTCGAGGCTGCTGACTATTATAATGCTGTCGTTTGTTTTGAGAGCGAAGCATCGCCGTCATCCATTAATCAATGGTGCAAGCAGATAGAAGACCAGCTGGGGAGAGTCAGAGGGAGTCTCCAGTGTCGGGCTGATCTTGATATTCTGCAGGTGGCTGAAGGTGCTATGGATGTGAAAATCAGTGCCATTGAGGAAGTTTATTATCGGCCACTGGTGAAGCAGCTCTGTCATTTTCAGGCCGGAAGGCCAGTCAGTGTATTCACTGATGCCGTGAGTATGGCGTTTGAATCTGGCGTCACGCTGGGCAATCAACCTCGTCTTCTGCCTCTGCTGGAGTTAGAGGGAGTCTAATCCACTCCGTGTTTCTTGCACAGATAAGCCCCTGCTTTTGTCAGGGGCTTTGTTGTTTTAGGAATCCAGCTGTTCCTGCATCTGTATTAATCTTTCTTTTCTTAATTCATCACCGATAGCTTTGCCTTTAAAGCCCCGGGAAACAATTTCTTTGGCATTGATAGAAAGGCAGAGAAGGAGCAGTGATTTTATTTGTGCCTGACGGCTTTCAGAAATCGTTTTTCCCAGGGCCAGGGCAATGCAGCTGCAGGCTTTCAGGAAAGCTTCAAAACGTTCAGAGCGTCGGAATGCATCTGTTTTTTCAAACAGCGTCATCCATTGCTCAGCGTCTTTGTCATCAGCATCTCTGTCATTAGAGTGCGTCGTTAAAGAAGCACTGTGCTGGAAAATCAGGTTGGCCAGTTCTGAAAATTGAGAAGGTGGTTTTAGTCGCTTGAACAGTGCTGTGAGTGTTTCATGAGTGAGTCCCTTTTCAGGTGCAAAGGTCACTGCGAATCGGATTTCAGCGGACTCCTGTGCGGTAATCGCAGTTTGAAGTGCCTTTATGCCCGTTGAGTTTTTCTTTAGGAAAGGCATCCATTCAGGCATGACCACGTTCATGGCATTACAGGCCGAGAGGACTTCAAAAAATATCTCAGGGTTGGGCTCACAAAGTGCTCTTGTGGTTTCCTGCCAGACACGTTCGGGCACAAGATATGAAGCTTCGCCGCTGTCGACCATAGAGCGTATTAGTGCAATGGTTTCAGGTGCAACACTGAACCCCAGGTGATGAAATCGGGCGGCAAACCGCGCTACCCGAAGAATACGTAAAGGATCTTCCTGAAATGCTGGGGAAACATGGCGAAGCAGTTTTCTCCTGAGATCTTCCTGGCCGCCATAGGGGTCATGGATCTTTCCCTGATCGTCTTCTGCCATGGCATTGATGGTCAGATCTCTCCGGATCAGGTCTTCTTCCAGGGTGACATCGGGTGCTGTATGAAAAACAAAGCCACTGTAGCCATGGCCGGATTTTCTCTCGGTACGGGCCAGTGCGTATTCTTCTTTGGTGTCAGGGTGAAGAAAAACAGGGAAGTCCTGGCCAACAGGCTGAAAGCCCTGCTGTTTCATTTTCTCGGGGCTGCTGCCAACCACTACCCAGTCATGATCCTTAACCGGAAGATTTAGTAACTTGTCTCGAACGGCGCCGCCGACCAGAAAAATTTTCATGTCATCTCTATCTAGATCGCTGAATCCATCATCTTAACTGCACGTCTGGGGCCGTGAACAGTAAAAACAGGTTGGAAGTCATGAAAATATAAATACGATTTTTATTTAATTTTGGTGAATTGTTTTTCAATCAAGCGGGATGGTTTTGACTATCTTTGATAGCCAGTATCAGTAACAGGTTCTAGGTAAATGAGTATTCATAATCAACGTGTTTGGAGATGCTTTTTCAGTACTTTAATGCTGTTTGTGGTTTCTTTTTAGGTCAGTGCGCTTGCTGCCAATCAACAGTTTTATCAGCTTGAATCTCATCCCACTCATTATCTGGCTCAGGTCGTAGTGATCAAGCAAGCCAGATCGGGTGATCATATAGGAGACGAAGAGTTTGAATACTACCTCCTGAATCCGTGATTTCTTGATTAGAGAGAGGTTTCTCACCTCCTGAATGCATGAAACCTACAGAATAGGGTTTTGATTTTTTGTTATTCGCCAAAGAAGGGTAAAACAGACGCAGAAGATCAATG
>NZ_JBPCXO010000225.1:0-7435 GCF_051008435.1 Endozoicomonas sp.
AAAGGATCTCATCCGTTTTTTCACTAAAGAGGGGTAAATAGCCATAATCACCTCCGGCAATGATTTAGAGTATTGACCATTGCGAGGGAGGTGTAAATTAGGAAGTTATTTTTAGACTATTCCTAAAGAATCCTGAAATGCAAAAAAGACTGGATCAAGTCCTCAACTTTTTAAAAGAATGTGGGCTACCTATTCAAGTTTGAACATCAATTCAGCTTTTCAAAACATCGAATAAACACCGCACTTCTCACACAAGAATCTCTCTGCTAACAGGACAATTCACTATAATTTATGCCTTTTTCTGTACTGATAGTCATATTCATTTTTATAGTTTCACTAATAAACGACCAGTATTAGTTATCTCATTTATGTATTAATAAAAAAGGCTCTGCTCCACTACACTCTGACTGCATTGATCACTTCATCAACGCACATCAGGATATGTCATGAGCAATCAACTTCCCTCACTGCTGATTCAGAAAGATGAAAATCGCTTCGTTGAAGACGGCGCGATGTTTTATGAGGACTTTGTCGTTGGCCGAGTGATTGAATCCAGTCATGGCAGAACCATTATTGAATCAGATTGTGTTTCTCTGACCATTCTTCTGGGTATTGAGTCTCAGCCACATACCAACCGAGACTTCGCAAAAAAATCAGAGTTTGGCGACCTGATCGTTGAGCACATAGTCACCTTTGGGATGGCAGTGGGCATTCACTCACGCCTGATCAGTGGTCATGCAGCGGCTAACCTTGAGTTTGATGAAATCAAAGCACTCAAACCCGTCAAGATAAACGACACTATTTATGTTACCTCAGAAGTTATCAGTGCCCGTGAATCTAAATCCCGCCCGAAACAGGGTCTGGTCAAAGTATTGCTGAGCATTCGGAATCAACACGGTGATGTTGTAATGACCGGGACAAGGACCATGCTGGTATGGAAGCGCAGTGCTTAACCGGGGAAACCACTATGAGCGAACAACAGATTGCCATACCTTGTGTTTACATGCGCGGTGGGACCAGTAAAGCCGTGTACCTGATGGGCAGCGATCTCCCTCCTCCCGGAGAGAAACGCAACAAAGTCCTGATGCGCATCATGGGCTCGCCGGACCTTACCGAAATAGACGGTATGGGCGGAGCCCAAATCGTCACTTCCAAACTGGCCGTCATTGATCCTCCCTCCAGGTCCGATGCCGATGTCGATTACACCTTTGGCCAGGCAGAGATTGATCACCCTCATATCGATTACGATGCCAACTGCGGCAACATCTCCTCAGCTGTAGGCCCCTTTGCTATCGACAGCGGTCTCATCAAGGCTCAGGAACCCATCACCCGGGTCAGGATTCACAATACCAATACCGGCAAAATTTTTATTGCCGATGTGCCTGTAGTGAATGGTGAGGTGGCAGTACAGGGTGACTACAGTATCGCCGGAGTGCCCGGAGCCGGTGCCAGAATTGATCTGGATTACAGCGGCACAGCCGGTGCCGTCACAGGAAAATGCCTTCCCACAGGCAATGTCACAGACACCGTGACGCTGGAATCCGGAAAGACGGTTGAAGTGACTGTTTTTGATGCTGGAAATCTGGGCATTTTTGCCAAAGCTTCAGACCTTGGAGTGACCTGCCACGAGACTAAACAGGAGCTCGATGAAAATCAGGCTGTACTGGACAAAGTGCGAGAGATACGTGGTAAAGCTGCCCAGATGATTGGCATGTGTGAGCGCTGGCAGGAGCTGGATACAGTATCACCTCTGCTGCCATTGGTGATTCTGGCTAAAGAACCGGAAAGCAAGGATGAAGATCTGCGCGTCCGGATGTTTCTGCTCAACAAGTGTCACCCAGCCCTGGCAGGTACTGGCTCTGTCTGTACATCGTCGTCAGGGGCAGTTTCCGGCACCATTGTGAATCAACTGGCCACCATAGCGAGCACCGAAGAATACACTCTGAGAATCATGCACCCCCAAGGCATCATGCCTTTGCATGTTGCCAGTCGCAGTGTCAGTGGTCAGCTCTGGCCTGAATTTCTCAAGATCCAGTACGGTCGAACAGCCCGAAAAATCATGAGTGGCCAGGTCTACATCCCCAACATCGAATATTGATCCGGTTATGATGAAGCACACTGCATTACTGGTACTTGATCTGATCAATGATGTTGTCCATCCGGATAGCCCTATTGCTTCTGCCGCTCAATGCGTCACAGAAAAAAACCTGATTTTTAATACCAATCATCTGGTAGAGCAGATCCGAAAAAAGGGCGGATTGATCCTCTTTTTCAAGGTGGGTTTTTCAGCCAGCTACATTGAATGCCCCACTCAGCCCTGGTCTTTATTCCGGGGGGTGCGTGAGCCTCGTGCCTATGAGCTGGGCCAATGGGGCACTGATTTTCACCCGGACTTGATTATAAACGACAACGACCCTGTTCTTGTCAAACACCGGATCAGCCCTTTCTATGCAACAGAGCTGGAAGCGATTCTGAGTGCCCAGTGTATTAACAGACTGCTCATGACGGGTGTATCAACCGATTACGTGATTCAGTCATGCGCCCGTGAAGCCCATGACCGTGATTATGACGCGGTGGTTGTCGAAGATCTCTGTGCCGCTTCTACCAGCGAAATTCATGACCAGGCCATTGCCAGCCTGAAAAGACTGGTCAATGTTGTCCATTCATCCGAACTCCTGCAGGAGTGATCCCATGTCTTTTAAAGAAGAATACCGAAGCAAGCTTCGCTCTGCCGCCGACGCTGTTCAGATCATTCCCAAAAACAGTACCATGGCCATTGGCCTGGGAATGTCTGAACCTCCTGCATTGCTGAGCGCAATAGAAGACCGTGTTAAGTCCAAGGAACTTGAGAAGCTCCGCCTCTATTACATGCACCCTGCTACACCTTTGCAAAATACCCTGCTGAAAATGGAATACCTGGATATTGTGGATCTTTATCCTTTCTATGCCACCCACAAGGAATGGGAACTGTTGAAAGAGGGCCTGAAAGAAGGCGTTAAGCTGGTCAATTATATCCCGGCTAATTTTCACCAAATACCTTACATCATGACACATGATCTGACCCTGAATACCTGCGTCGTCACTGTATCTCCCATGACAGGAGGGGGCTATTTCAGTACCGGCACCAGTTCCGACTATACGATTGTGGCTGCCAGAAATGCCAAGCAACTGATCATAGAAGTGAACGAGAATATGCCACAGGTATTCGGCAATACTTACGTTCATATCTCAGAAGTGGCTGCTATTGTCGAAAATACCGTTGAACTGCCCCAGGAACCTCCTCATAAGGAACCCAGCGCTATTGATGAAAAGATTGCAGGCCATATCATTGGGCAGTGCTCGGATGGCATGACGATTCAAATCGGTGCTGGCAACGTACCCAATGCGGTCTGTAATAAGCTCTCACAGTTCAATGACATGGGCATTCACAGCGAGTTACTCTCCCCTTCTATGGTACAACTCATCAAGTCAGGTAATGTTAACAATCGCCTGAAGAACATAGATGTGGGGAAGTCTGTGTTTACACTGTCTGCCGGGAACACAGAAATGTTTGAATTTATTCACAACAACCCCGGCATTGAAGGACACCCTGCCTGTTATGTAAATGATCCCTGTGTCATTGGAAAGAACGACAGAGCCTTTTCACTCAATGCTTTTGTCGAGATTGATCTTTTTGGACAGGTGAACGCCGAATTTATTGCCGGTCACCAATACAGCACCGTCGGCGGGCAACTGGATTTTATTGAAGGCGCACAGCGCTCGAAAGACGGTGTTTCCATTCTTGCAGCCACATCAACAGCAGGGGGTGGAAAATTCTCAAGAATCGTAAAATCCATTTCCGGTCCGGCCACGGACACCCGTAACTCCATTCAGTACGTTGCCACAGAATATGGCATTACCAGCCTTCGAGGAAAATCAACTTCAGAGCGAGCCAGAGCTCTTATAGCTCTTGCTCATCCGGATTTCCGCCCCGAGCTGGAAGAATATGCAAAGTCTCAGCACTATATCTGATGGGTTAAGAATCGTTTTTTCAAGGGGCTGAACTGCTCAGTCCCACTTAAGTTATAAAAAACCAACTTAATATGTCTACCTTAACCTTTCCCATCAAACTATTAAGTAATTGTACGGAAATAGGCCAGTTGCCCCCCCTCACCACGATGACAAAGAGGCATCAGGTGATTAGAATTCGCAAACTATAATCAATAACCCCCCCAGGTAACTGAAGCATTATGCATAAAGTCATTGAGACCCCGGATGCACCTCCTGCCATTGGCCCATACTCCCAGGGGATTCAATTTGGCAACCTGATTTTCACCTCCGGCCAGCTGCCCATTGAGCCCGAAACCGGAGAAATGTCTGAGGACACCAAAGAACAGGCCCATCAATGCCTGAAAAATCTGAAGTCTGTTCTGGAAGCTGCCGGCAGCAGCCTGAGCAAAGTCAAAAAGGCGACTGTGTTCGTAAAAGACATGAACGACTTTACTGACATCAATGAAGTCTACAAGCAGTACTTCACGTTCCCTTTCCCGGCTCGTAGTCTGGTAGAAGTGGCGCGTTTGCCAAAAGATGTGAAGGTAGAAATTGAAGTGATTGCTTCGGCTGAATAATCAGTTTCTCCAGCATGGGGGCATGAACGCCCCCAAATGCCTTACCACATCAGGTCATCCGGAATTTCATAATCCGCGTACCACTCCTGCTCTTCCTTAGTCAGATCACTCTGACTTTCAGACTGAACCACTACGGCAGTAGGCTCGCGCTCTTCTATCTTCCTGGCTACCGTGGCCGGTATCACCCGGAACTCGTCTTCATCTCCCTGACTCAGCACACCGATCGCCAGCAGCCCACGACTTAGTTTGTCCTGCATCCCCCCAGAGACATAAATCTTTTTCACTTTGCCATCGACAACAAAGTTGTAACCTACATCACCGTCTTCACGAGGAATCGAGTTTATATCAATCAGCTGGCGCACCTGCGCCTGCAATGCTTTTTTCTGGCGCTCTTCTTCCAGCTGACGATTGAGCTCGCGATCTCGCTCAATCTGATCCGCTTTCTGCTTTTCCAGCTCTATACGCCGTTTTTCCTGATCAGTCAGCTCGCCACTCTTGGCAGCCTGCTTTTTCTTTTTCTTGCTACTGGTTTTAGCTTTCAGTGCCTGCTGCTTGGTGGCCAGGCCAGCTCCCATTAGCTGGTCTCTCAGTGATTTACTCATGGATTGCTCAAAATAGATAAGATCGAAGATCGGAGAAATTTCAGGGTTCACATATTAGCAGCCGCTTGATTATGGAGCCAGCCAGAGTCTGACTACCATCAAAAGAATATCCATATAAATCACCCGATCATTGCTGGCAAAGTAATTAAGCAATTTTACCTGCTCACCTAAAACTGAACTCAGTTTATGCAATGAGCCTCTACCCTCATAAGCCACCTGCATATCAATCACCAGAATGGCTACCTTTTTTCCTTGCTGTAAGAGCTGCTCGATATGAGCTCTGCTTTCATCAAACCCGGCTTCAACAACGGATACGATGCATAACATCGAAAAAAAGATCAGAGTTTTCATTGCTGTCAGTTAGAAATGTCAAAAGGGAAAGTTGTTCCCCAGGCATGCAGTCTGGTGCCTCCTGCCGCTCCCTCTTGACTGATTCTTAAGAATGCAAAAATATACCTTCAACAGAAGGCTTGCAGAAAAGCTACTACGTGCTTGAAAATAGACTATTCAACTCTGGAAAGCAGTCAAGGGTGACGCTAACAATGAAAACCAATATCACATTGATCGGTATGCCAGGCGCAGGCAAAAGTACCGTCGGTATTATCCTGGCCAAAGATCTGGCTTTTGGCTTTCTGGACACTGATGTTCTGATTCAGATCAGCCAACAGAAAACCCTGCAGGAAATTGTTGACGTGTCAGGCTATATGGCACTTCGAGACATTGAAGAAGCCGAACTACTGAAAGTTAACCTCAAGCGCCATATCATCGCCACCGGTGGCTCAGCCATCTACAGCGAAGCGGCCATGAAACACCTTGCGAAAGAATCAGTCATCGTCTTTCTGGATCTTGATCTGGAGCAAATCCGGGAACGAATTCATAACTTTGATACCCGTGGCATCGCTCGTTCTGAAGATCAAACCATTGAGGATCTGTTTGAGGAGAGAGTGAAGCTGTACAAGAAATACGCGGATGTAACCATGGATTGCCGAGAGCTGGATCAGGACAGCCTGGCTCTTGAAATTATCATGAAAACCAAAGCTCTTTTATAAATGACACATTCGTCGATGGAGTGGGAGCAATGGACACCACTCCTGACGAATTGAAGGCCATTCCTGCAAGCACTTTCAGTGATTCAAAACCTGCTCCTGTACACACCCAGTGATCTGAAACTCATCCTCACGATCCGATCTTTCTACCCAAAACACCAAGCGACACCGACTGACTATTATTGAAATAAGGTTTCAAAACAGACAATTTGCAAAAAGCTAATGGAACCGCAATGTCTTCGTATGCTGACCTGAATGTCTCCTATACTTTTTGTTTTCCTTCTGAGAACAATCCATTGTTATGCAAGGAAGATTAAAAAGCATTTACCGGGAAACCATAAAACAGTGGAGAGCCGTTGTTGCCAGCTCTGTTGGTGGAGTACTGGAGTGGTACGACTTTGTTATCTATGGTTATCTTGCCCCAATCATGGCCTCGAATTTTTTCCCTTCAAGCGAACCTTTTCTGGCCCAGTTAGCTACCTTTGGCGTATTTGCTGCCGGTTTTATTTCTCGTCCACTGGGTGGATTGTTACTGGGCCATATTGGTGATCGCTTTGGTCGAAAACCCGTTTTATGGATATCCGTCATTTTAATGGGGGCGTCCACAGCCGGGATTGGTTTTCTTCCAGACTATTCACATGCTGGCGATTTAGCCCCGATCCTTCTGGTCGGTCTGAGGGTTTTACAAGGACTATCTCTGGGTGGGGAGTTCACAGGCTCAACCATTTACATGGCCGAACTGGCCAGTATAAAGAACCGAGCTTATCTGGCCAGCTGGCCCGAGTTCGGTTGCCTTTGTGGCTTTCTCGCTGGCTCCAGTATAGGTATGCTGCTAACAGCAATACTGACTGAACAGGTAATGTATGAATGGGGATGGAGAATTCCATTCTGGATAGGCGGCGGGATTGCTATTTTTGGCGTATTAATCAGGCAACATCTGGTCGAAACAGAGGCGTTTCTGTCTGCTGAACGATCAGGAGAAATACCGGTAATTATTGCCTTTAGGTGCTATTGGAAAGTTGTGGTGCAGATCGTTTTCCTAGGAGCCTGTCGGACTTATGCTTTCGAGCATAAATTTCAGTAGAACGAGTCGACAGTCTTGAGCGTTCTAGACAGCTTCGATGGATTCGTGAGAATAGTTGACCTATTTAATCGAATAATTGGGCCGTTCTTTCTGGAA
>NZ_JBPCXO010000226.1:0-7334 GCF_051008435.1 Endozoicomonas sp.
ACCGTAGCGAGAAAAAGTCCGGTTTGAGACAGTTTTTATGATTATTTGAGGCGAATAGCGAGCTATTCAACGAAAAGAATCAGAAAAAATGGCCAAATCCGGCTTTTTCGCAGTAGGTCAGTGGTAAGTCCGACAGGCTCCTAGATCTACGGCATACCAGGCATTAGGATTGACTGCGTTATCAGAGTCACACAATGCTCTGGGTGTGGGACTGATAACAGCTTCTGTCACTCCCCATTCTGAATGCCATTCGGCCCTTTCGACCATGGTGAGAGATTCTGGTTCCAACAGGTCTGCGAACCATCGGGAAACGTTATAGTAGGGGTCATAAGACTGCTCAATGAGAGGATGTCTTCCGCCAATGGTGGTGCCAATCCGTCCCAGCGCACCGAGAATTCTATGGACGATCATTCCATCGATTTTCCTAAGCTCGGTGCGGTTCTTGAGATACTGATTAATCGCCATCGCTTGTCTGGTATCTTCATCATCAATCGCAGATAAGTCTTGATACTCGAGGTTAGCCTGATAAGAAATATAGGTTGCTTTCACTTGAGAACCGTCGTCAAACGACAGGGTGGGAACCGGTGTTTCAACGGTGTCTTGTGTGAAAAGTGGTTCATCCTGAACTGAGTGGAAAACAATAACGTAAACCTTGTTTCCTGAAGGAGAGAGCTTTTTGGAGTCCAGTGTGATTTTACTGGCCATTGAATGGGCAATGCGTTGATCGAGAGGGGTCGAGTGGATATTAGCGTAGTTGGGGATTCTCTTTCTGTGTTCGTCAATAGTTTCCTCATCAACACCCGCATCATAGACAGAGAAAGATCTCATGCTACCAAAACTGAGTTCTGACAGTGATGCCATAATGATTTGCTTGAAGTGTTCTGATCTGAGCTTTCTTAAACTCCTTCTCTGTTGTTTATTGCCTTTGGTATTGACAAGACTGCTGCCGCCATAGCCCCGAAAAATAAAGACTACATCTGAATTAAGCTTCTCTTTCTGTGGAACCGGGGCCCAGCCAATGTTTTTTAAACCTGAATACGTATCAAGGGTTGGGTCATAAATAGTTGGATCCGGGTCAGTACCGGCAAAAGGATCGAAACCGTACAGGTCCGAGTAGTCGCTGGGTGGAGTAAAATGCAAGCAGGATCGATCAAGCGTGCTCTCTCCCGTTGATGGTAAACCGGTAGTCGTTTCTTCAGCTGATGAGAGTGGTGATTGTAGAAAGTAAAAAGTGATGGATAGTAGAGCTGCTTGTTTCAAGAACGAATTTTGAAGAACCATTTTCTTTCGGTCGAAATAAAAATCATACCGCCTCGGTCTTGAGTGCCAGCGCGACCAAATAATTCAGTGTTCGGTAACAGGCAACGCAGCGAAGAAAGTGATTGGAAAGCGTCTGTTTATCAGGATTAAGTTAGACTTTTATTAGGTATATAGCCATTCATGTCCGTTGATTTAATTGAGTATGACTCAAAAACAAGATTCATTTGCTGTTTAGAAAGTAGGCGTGTTTCTGGCTTTTAAAGAGGATGCTTTGATGGATCAAAAAACGAAAGTATGGAGTCAATAAAAACAATATTCCTTGAATAATAAAGGACAGGTTGTTTTTTAATGGTATTTTCAGATCATCTTTATTTCATTCCATCTAAGAATAGGTAGCCTTTGAGGAATAAAATAGCCAATGGGTAAGTTGTACTGAATGGATAGAGGCCAGGAGGTGGTTAAACCAACCTGGCACCCTTGCATTGTGGATAACGGGTGCAAATCCAGCATTCTTTGCCAGCATGCTGGCCTTTTTTAACAAGGGTTAGTTTCATCTCTGAGTGACATTTGGGGCAACTGCTGGGGGCGGCCAGTTCACTCGTCTGGGCCTGCTGTTCTTGAGCGGGTGGTTCAAAATCATTAACACCGCAGGCTGAGAAAATTTCTTTTTTCAGGCTGGGAACGTCTCGATAGGGTCTTACATCGTACTCCAGTACGGATATTCCTGCCTTGTGACAGAGCTCTCGGAGCTGATCATTGGCCTGACCTTTTCTATTAGGAAGGTCCAGCAAGACCACACAGAGCACGTCCATCTCCCGACGGTGGCAAATCACAAAATCAAAACACTGGTTTTTGAATTTCTTCAGATTGCCTGAGCCCTGTAACACTTCATTGACCGGCATCCTTGGAAAGACACTCAGATGGCTACGAACAGCCATATCGAGTTGCCCCAGGAAAGCACGATACTCTGGAGAGAAAAGAGGGTCCCGGCATTCCAGGTTCTGGCCTCTCATTCTGAGCCAAAGTAACAGACCCAGTATGATCACCAGAAGAGATACGGCTGCGGGAATAATCAGAGGATGATCCAGACTCACTGCTCCACCTTATACTTGTTCTTTGAAAAGCTGGCTCGTTACACTTCAATCAATAGGCTGTCAGGTGCCAGCTATTGACTTAATAAGCATAGACTGAAGACTGAACTCGGCTTTACTTGTTAGCTTCACTGGGCGCGTATTGTGACACAGTTATGACAGTCTGCCAGTGAAAAATGTTGTCAGGCAGTTGTTCTTCTCTGAAAGCTACCTCTTAGTAGACTTTCAATGATCAGCATCATGATCAGGAACCCTGTCAGATTCATGAATCCTGCCGCTCTTCACAAATCATCCAGCCTTATGGCACTGACTCTGGGCCGTGTGAGGTGCCAGTGACCAAGGTGCTGCTGCCAATGTGATATTCCACTTAGATAAGACACGGATAAGGTTGGGAAGGAATAAAAGGTGTGCAGAATGATTAAAAAATAGTTATTTCTGTTTTTGTAAAAGCTGTTCTTCCCGGTACTTTTTCGGAGTCTCCCCCGTCCATCGTTTGAATGCTCTGCTGAAGCTACTGGAATCGTGGAAGCCCAGCTCATGGGCAATTTGTGTCAACGGCTTGCCGGGCTGACTGATCTCGGACAAAGCTCTTTTTTTGCGGATTTCATCCAGCAATTCCCGAAAGGATGTGTTTTCTGCCTGAAGCTTTCTATGGAGATTGCGTGGACTCATATTGAGCAGCTGGGCAACAGCTTCCAGAGTGGGCTCTCCGGCTACCAGCATGTGCGTGATGTGACCCCTGACCCTGGGTAAAAAATCCCGGCTCATTTCTTCGAGGTAACGGCTGAGAATTTCCTTGTTGGCATTAGCAATATCAGCGCTGGCAGTAGGGATAGAGTATTCAAGAATTTCCCGGTGAAAGCTCAGTCGAAGAAAGTCAGAGTCAAAACGGACCGGGCAGGGCAGCTTGCTGGTCCAGAGTGTTGGGTCCATCGGAGTGGGTCTGGGCAAAGCGACATAGTGTACCTGAGACAGAGAGACATTCAGGTTTTTGGTCATGCGCATGAGTGTGACACCGGCGAAAGCATCCATGGCTTCGTAGCTGGGAGCAGGCAGGTGCTCAGGTACTCGGTAGAGTAGCTCAACGTAATCATGGGTTTCCTGCATCTCTACGGTAACGGCGGTACTGATCACTGCAGAATAACGGGCAATGAATTCCAGTGCTTCCCGAATGTTGGCGCTGGTTTGTACGACATAGCTAAAGGCAAACAGATGGCTGGTGTTGACGTGATCCATGACGGAAAGACCGATGGCCGGATTGTCTGTTTCCCGGGCAGCCGCCTTCCATAGAAGGGTCATACTGTCGACAGGAATCCGGCTGCCAGCACGTCTCAGCAAATCAGGATGAATACCTGCTTCTTCCAGCATTGCTTCAACAGGGCAACCCTGCTCTCGCAGCGCATCCACCAGAGGTAAGGCCCAGCTATTCAGGGTAGAGGCATTTTCACTTCTCTCAACGATTGTCATTTCAGGTCAATTTGTTGGCAGTTTATGTCCGGTAATGTCTTGGTTGCTGGCTATATCATGAGTTCACACGAAAAAGAACACAATAAGAAACTCGTGAGGAAACCAATGGCCAAGGCAACAAGTAGTTTTTACGTTCTGGCACTGACAGCAGCTCTAACGGGATGCAGTGTTACTCAGCCAAAGCAAGAGCAACCTCTCTCTGTACCAGTAACCCCCAGCGTCCACCCTGAACTGAAAGCACACTCCTATGAGTTTGAACGAAAAGTTTATGAGGTAACAGACGGTGTTCATGTAGCCGTGGGTTACGGTCTCGCTAACTCCATCATGATTGAAGGCGATGATGGCATCATCATTGTGGATGTCATGGAGAGTAAAGAAGCGGCTGAGAAGGTGATGGCTGAGTTCAGAAAAATCACCGACAAACCAATCAAGGCTTTGATCTATACCCACAACCATGCGGATCACATTCTCGGAGGTAAAGGTTTTGTACCTGAGGGTGATATTGATGTTTATGCCCATGAAAGTACCAACAGCTATATCAATCGTGTGATCAACAAGTTGGGCCCTGTCATTACTGACAGAAGCAGTCGTATGTTTGGTAATCAGTTGGAAAAGGGGGACCTGGGTCTGGTGAATGCAGGCATTGGTCCTGTGCTCAATGCCGGTCATGGGGGAGGAACACCCACTCTGATTCGTCCTAACAAGACGTTCTCTGACTCCATGGAAATCACTATTTCCGGGGTTAAGATCCACTTGGTCCATGCTCCGGGAGAAACCAACGATCAGCTGTTTGTCTACCTACCGGACAGGCAGGTTATCATGCCTGGAGATAACATCTATAAGGCTTTTCCCAACCTTTATACCATTCGCGGCACGCTCTATCGCGACCCGGTCGCCTGGGCTAAAAGTCTGGACAAGATGCGTGACCTGAACCCTCAATATCTGGTTCCCAGTCATACCCGCCCTATTTCAGGCCGTGAAGAAGTGGCCGGTGTTCTGACGGCTTACCGGGATGCGATTCAGTTTGTCCATGACCAGACCCTCAGAGGAATGAACAAGGGAATGACGGAAGATCAGCTGGTGGAATCTGTGATACTGCCGGATCAACTGTCTGAACACCCCTATCTTCAAGAGTTTTACGGTTCCGTTGAGTGGTCTGTTCGCAGCATTTTCAACGGTTATCTGGGCTGGTTTGACGGAGATGCAGCGACCCTTTCCAGAGCATCAGAGAAAGAGAGAGGTGAGGGAATGCTGGATCTGCTGGGTGAAGAAAAGCTGCTGGGTTCTGCCCGGGAAGCGATCAGTAGAGGTCAGAATCGCTGGGCACTGGAGCTGGTCAACTATCAGCTGTTTGTGGAGCCGGACCATGCTGAAGCAAAAGTCTTGAAGGCTGAGGCGATGCGCAACATAGCCCATGCCACCATCAATCCCAATGGCCGGAACTATTACCTTTCCCAGGCCCAGGAGCTTGAGGGAAATTCACCTGAAATCAAAGCGCTGGATGACGCTACTCTGGAGCTCCTGAAAACCTTTCCCGCTTCCAACTTCATAGAATCTATGACCGTGGCTCTGGATACAGAGAAAAGCCAGGGTGTTGATAAACGGTTGTCGTTTGATTTTACCGATGTAGATGAACAGTTCACCCTGCATGTTCGCAACAGTATTGCCGAGTTCAGGCGTGAAGATGATCAAGAAGCAGAGATCCGTATTGCAGTCTCCAAAGGCGACTGGATTGAGCTTGTGACGGGCAAAAAAGGCTTTGCTGGGTCTCTGGCCAAGGGCGACCTTTCTGTAGAGGGAGGTATAACAAGCCTGCCTTCCCTGATCGGTTTTCTATCCATGTTTGACCCAGTGAAATAAAGATTCCTGGGAAAAAACTGAGTCTGAGAAACCGTCTGAAAAGTGGTCTTTACTGTCAAAGTCCTATAAAAACAGGGGTTTTAACAGTGATATACAGTGAGTAGGAAGCGTCGTAACAAGTCAGGCAAAAAGCGTTATCCTTCGGATCTCAGTGAAGGAGCATGGAAAAAACTACAGACTCTTTTACCTGTTGAAAAAAAGAACGGTCGTCCTCGTACAGTCAGTTTACGCAAGGTGCTCAACGGTATCTTTTACGTGCTGAAAACAGGTTGCTAATGGGCAGCCCTGCCTATCGATTTTCCAAATTATAAAACGGTGTATCACTATTTCTGGTCTTGGCGGCGAAGCCATGTCTGGAGAAGAATTCACGATACCCTTCACACCAAAGTACAACAAAAAGCGGGGAGACATAAGCATGCCACGGCAGGCTGTCTTGACAATCAGAGTGTCAAAACTACCGCTATTGGCGGGCCGGGCCGAGGTTTCGATGCGGGTAAGAAAATCAAGGGCCGAAAGCGGCATATCCTCGTCGATACCATGGGACTATTATTGGCGGTTGTGGTTACATCAGCTGCCATACAAGATCGTGAGGGTGCAAAACTCTTACTGACCAGGCTGGGTGGCATGTGTAAAAAGCTCCGTTTGATCTGGGTTGATGGGGGTTACCGAGGAGCTCTGTTGGACTGGGTTAATGACAGGTTTCAATTTGCACTGAGGGTTGTCCTGCGTTGTGACAAGCAACAAGGATTCAAACTGTTACCTCGTCGCTGGGTTGTGGAAAGAACGTTTGCATGGCTCAACCATAATCGCAGGCTTTGCAAAGATTATGAAGTATTGCCGGAAACAACAGAAGCAATGATTCACTTGGCTATGATTCATATTCTGCTCCGCCGATTAGCCTAAAAGTGACTTTTCAGGCGGTTTCTCAGGGAGTTTCGGCGGGCTGAAAAAGAAAAACCCGGCGTCCATGTCCGGGTTATTCAGGTGCTGGGGGGGGCAACCCAGCATTGAATTTAAGAGTCGGTTTTATTTCGCCGGGAGTCAAAAACTTTTTCCAACCTCTCACTTTATAATCGCAATTTATAGTATTCTGCCTCTCGACAGACATAGAAGGACGTAACAAGTACAGGAGTATTAATGTCTCAACTACTGCAATTGAAATGCTTGTCAGACATTAGAAAGGTTGTCTCGGATATAGAGGTCTACAGAGCCAGACCCACCATTCAGGGAAAACATCCCACCCTCTATGATGAACGCAAGGAAGGTCGCTATCGAACGGTCATGGGGGTCAGAGTATGTGACTTCCAGTTTTGCCCGATGAGCGATGGGTTCTGCCCAATCCCAATATGGGGCTATCCTTCTCCGCCACCTGGGATAACCTAAAGTTTGTTTATGGGATGTTCAAAAAACGGGCAAAGAAAAAGCCCGTCGATATCTACTGGGTGCTCTCTGAGGCGGATATTCCGCCGGGCCTGGCTTTTCAGGAAGACAAAGGAAACCCAGGGCATTATTTTTTAGCTGTAACAGAAAGGGCCCTTTTACAGGTTGGCTGATCATTTTTGGGCCTCCTGCCTGATTTTTAGATAGAGATAATCAAGATCATTGTAACCACATGCCTTGTATATTATCCGCTTGATGACACCATTGAAGGCTTCG
>NZ_JBPCXO010000227.1:0-2761 GCF_051008435.1 Endozoicomonas sp.
TGGCTCTATCCTTTGCTGTTCTCGGGATCAAAGTCAGTAAGGATAGACAAAAGAAAATGACGGGTATTTCCCATAGGTTGGAGGGCTGCACTGGGCAAAAAGTCGCCGCGAAGCGGCCTACCTTGAAACAGGAGGTGGGTCATCTGAAACTCAGGGACAAGTCTCAACTTAAGGAAGTTCGAAACGAGTTAAATAAAATCAGGGATTTTCTGGATCGTGATATTCCTTTGTATAACCGCCATTCACTGCCCCCCATGGATTACTTTTTACATGATGACCGTTAATAAAAGCTTCTCCTTTGTCAAACAGGAGTACCTGTTCCAGAAGTGATGTTTCGGTATTCCTGTGATCGCACTCTGGACAGGCTTTTGATCCCGGATAAATGGTTACTGGCAACACTTCTTGTACTTTTTACCGCTTCCACAGGGACAGGGGGCGTTTCTGCCGGGTAGCTTTGCTGGAATGCCAGGGTAGATAAAGTACCAACGCCCCTGTTCTTTAATAAAGTCCGAACATTCATGGTGGGCTTCTTCCTGATCGGTGTCAGGATTCAGAAACCAGGCTTTAGGGAAGTGGCACAAGAAAGCTTACCGCAGTAAAGTGCCACTTTTCCCCTCTTGACGACTGTAGCTGCCATGACCACCATTACTATTCCTCCAGAGTGCAAATATCTAATCAAACTTGCTGCCGGAAAACTCAAGGGTTCTGAACGAAGAGCTTTCGTCGCTGAAGTTGCAGAAAAGCTCTGCGCTGGTAGTCCGCGCCTGACTGAAACCGAATTCAGTTTTGGTCGTAATACTATTGAACTCGGGATGCATGAGAACCGTACAGGGCTGGTTTGTTATGGGAACTATGCGACACAGGGTAAAGTCAAGTCAGAGGTTGCTAACCCTGACTTGGAGCGAGATATTCGAGCCCTGGTCGATCCTGAAAGCCAGGCTGACCCACAATTACGCAACACATTTGCCTATACCCGAATCACAGCCAAAGCGCTTCGACAAAAGCTTATTGATGAAAAAGGATGGCAGGAAGAGCAACTACCTAAAGAGCGCAGCTTCTGCAACATCCTGAATCGCATGGGCTACAAACTCCGGAGGGTTCAGAAAACCAAGCCTGAAAAAAAGTCCCGGAAACCGATGCCATCTTTGAAAATGTCCATGCAATAAAAAAGAAGGCGACCCTGCAAGGCAATGTTCTTCAGATCAGTATTGACTGTAAGGCAACTGTTAACCTTGGCAACTTTTCCCGTGGTGGCAAAGCCAGAGGCGCTGAGCCCGTCACAGCACTGGATCATGACATGGCGACTAAAGATAAGATGATCCCTTTCGGAATTCTTAATCTGGAAAACGACCAACTTCATGTATTTTACGGGAACTCCTACAAAACCAGCGATTTTATCTGCGATGCTCTGGAGCAGTGGTGGGTGCTTGTAGAAGCCGACCACAAGCACGTAGACGAGTTGGTGATTTATGCTGACAATGGCCCGGAGAGTAATAGCCACCGAACCCAGTTCCTGTTTCGGATGGTTGAGTTTGCCAAAAAGACCGGGTTAAAGGTTCATCTTGTGTACTACCCTCCTTACCATAGTAAGTACAATCCTATTGAGCGAGGCTGGTCTTTTCTGGAAAACCACTGGAGCGGTACTCTGCTGAATACCGTGACCTCTGTTCTGGAATGGACAAAATCCATGACTTGGAAATGCATGAAGCCAGTGGTGAAGCTACTGGATCAAGTGTACACAAAAGGAGTGAAGCTCAGTAAAGCTGAATTGAAGGAAATTCAACCTTACATCATACGAAACCCTGAGTTACGAAAGTGGGATGTTGCTATTGTGCCAGAGCCGGTAAATTATTAATTGCTGTACCCCTAAATACATGAAACCTACAGAATAGGGTTTTGATTTTTTGCTATTCACCAAAGAAGGGTAAAGCAGACGCAGAAGATCAATGCAGTTTAAATAATTCGGGGGAATTTCAGCTCTATTTCAGCTCTGGAGGTAAATGAAGCTCTGCCCGCATAAGCAGCATGTCTCCATTCAACCGTGTAAAAGAGAAGATCAGCTAACAGAGCTGTTTTTCGGGAAAAAGATTCATAAAAGCGGACAATCCGGGACTGTGGCGACCAAAACGTAGAATAAATTGACGACCTCGCTCCAATAATCGCGCTGATTGGTAAACCAGTTCCTGCATAACTGTCTTGATTCTTCGACGCTGTGCTTTGTGACGAATCGGTGAGTCTGGACCAATCAGGCAAGTTTGACCCATGTAACGCAAAACATTGTAAGTCAACGCACCCAGGCACATTACAAGGTCATTGGTATCAAACTTTCCGGAAGGCAATCTCTCAAGATCCATATCAGTCTTGAACTCACTGTGAAACTGTTCACTGGTCGCATGGTCTTCATAAAGCAATATAACATTATCATCGCTGTATTCAGCCTCATCCAGTGTCGTCCACCACCCCTCCAGCTCGTAGTCTGGTGTTAAAAAATACTGCCCCACCGAGTCAGTAGTACGCTTGATGATACGGATAATAAGTCGTTGTTTAGCGTAGTCGGTTTCATGGGAGATCGAGAGTGTCGCACTGGTTTTTCCAGGACGAAGCTCATTCCACTGCACGCCTTTTTCCTCAAAGGCTGGCAGCCAGGCTGTAACGGTATATTGCTTGCGTGGATTGAGTTTGATGATGTGGTCTACATTACTGTGGTTTGCTATCTCTCTGCGAGTATCTTCTGCGTCATGTCCGCTGTCGAGTCGCAGTA
>NZ_JBPCXO010000228.1:0-33976 GCF_051008435.1 Endozoicomonas sp.
GTCCAGGTGCTATCACCGTTATCCGTCAGAGTGCCATGACTTCCATTGTCGAGTGTCAGCGCGGTAATGCTCAGACTGTCTCCATCCACATCGGAGCTATTGGCCAGCAGTTGTGCCTGGGTGATTATCAGATCCGTATCTTCGTTGCTGCTCCCCAGGTCTACATTGGCGGCGGCAGGTCCATCATTGAGTCCATTAATGACGACTGAAATGTCATGAGTAGTTCCATCGGCGGTTTGGATTGTGATCGTATCAGTGAGCGTTTCGCCATCATCCAGTCCCTGGATGGCTGCTTGACTGTTGCTGGCGGTATAGGTCCAGTTTCCGGCACTATCTATGGTCAGTGAGCCATAGTTTCCGGTTAGGGTTTCAGCGGTAAAGCTGTTTTCTCCAGCATCTGTATCGCTAACGATCAGAAGACCACTTTTTACCAGGTTGCCGCTGCCATCAACGTTTCTGTCTTCTGTAAGTACTGTATTCGTGGTGTCGCCCTTAGCTTCCAACATCAGGTTATCAATTTGAACACCCGCTTCATCACCGTTAACATAGATACCATTCCAGTTTTCCGGATTGGTATGATCGGAAGCTGCAGGGTTGAGCTGAGCGTCTATGCCAGATAATCCTGATACAGTTGTCCACTCAACTTCTCCAGCAGGCAAATCCTTGTACTTAACAGTGACAGCACCACTACCGCTATTAGCTTCAAAATCAACTTCAACTCGGAATCGTGCCCAACCATTACCATCCGCTGGAGAAAAGGAAACTGTCTGGGTTGAGCCATCTGCCAGTGTCAGCGTCAAGGAATCATTGTGGTCAGCAGGCTTGATGCTGATGGCTACTTCATTATCATTCTTGCCGATTTTGCCATCGCTGTTGTTATCGCCTCCGATACCAACGTCTGATCCCCACCAGTTTTTGGCAATATCTGCTTCAAAGGCGAATGTGGAAGCGTCATTGAGATCCGGTACTGTATTCAATAAGGAACCGGCTGCGCTGGCAGACACTTTAGTGAACTGCAGCGCTTGGCTGCCATCCTGACCAATATCAGCCAATTCCAGATCAACAGAGGAATTGAATTTCTCTGTTACCCATCCGCTCTGGCCATTGAGATCACCGGCTGAAAAGTCATTGAAATCTTCGGTATAGGTTTCAACAGAAGTAACGCTGGCAGTGTCGTTGATACCAGTCACGGTAATCGTTACGGTATTGGTGCTGGAGTCACCCTGTGCATCAGTGACTCGATAGTCGAAAGTGACATCTCTTGTCGCGCCCTGTGCAAGATCCTGGAAGTCGGATCCGGGATTAAAGCTATAAGAGCCATCAGCATTAACAGTAACACTGCCTTCTGAAGGCTGAGTTTCAGCAGCAAAGGTCAGTGACTCACCAACGTCAAGATCAGTAGCACTTAGTTGTCCTGCAATAACACCACCGTCTTCTGCTGCGGAAAGAGTTCCGGATAACGCTTCGGGCACCCGGTTAACATCAATGGTAAGAGTGGATGTCGCCGTATCGGTACCGTCAGAGACGGTGTACGTGAAAGTATCCTGCAAGGTGTCAGATTCAAACTCATAACCCAGAGCTTTGATTTCCTGAGGACTCAGAGCTCGGTCATAAATTCTGGCTTCATCAATCAGGCCATCAAAGCCGTAATGGTCATCAGGTTGATCTACAGAACCATCATGGAAGCGGGTGGTACCTCGCAGAGTTTCACCGGAGTTCTCATTATAATGAAGCGAAACACTACCGAATGAAGCTTCGTCGCTATGCTCGCCCATGGACTCTGCATGTCCTGAACCAAACTCTTCACCATTCAAATAGGCTTTCAAGGAGTTGTTATCAGCATCCAGAACCAGTGATACCTGTTGCCAGTCACTGCTGTCCAGTGAACTGATATCTGTGGTGAGATAGGTGCCGTTATCCCAGCCGTTTTCATTGGCCCAGGCACCAACATAAAGAGAACCTTCATCGATGTAGGTATTGTAACCCTTGCTGCCTCCACCTTCTTCGAACAACACCTGTCGACCACTCAGGTCATTGTCGCCGTCAAGCTTGAAGGAGAAGTCTATGGTTCGCTCAGTTTTGTTTCCGGAATAAACGTTAAGATCGCTGGAGTCAGTGATATCGACAATAGCGCTGGCACCGTCAAATTGCACCGCGTTGCCATTGAGACCTCCGGAAACAAAGGTTGCTCCCTCTTTCAGGGTACTGTCGTCAGAATGGCTGTCTGGGGCAGCAGAATCCGAGGCTGTGTTTCCGGATGATTCATCAAATGTCCAGTGGGCAATCAAGTCCGACGATAAGTCGACAGAAGATGGCGTATAAGTCCAGTTACCATCTTCAGCGATGGTTAAATTACCATAATCGCCTTCAATGGTTGTTGAGCCGGAAACACTGGTTCCATTGACATCAGAGATACTCAGTGGGTCATTTTCCACATCACTGTCATTAGCTAGAACACTGGCAGAACCTGTAATAGCAGCACCTTCTATAGATGCTTCGTCGGTATTGGTGTCACTGACAGTTTCTGGATCATCGTTGACTGCTGTGACATTGACTGACCAGAATACATCGGTTGTTTCGGAACCATCTGAAACTGAAATCTTAACTGAAAGGTTGCCAACATCAGGGTCATCAGGCGTTCCACTGAAGGTTTGGGTGCCGGCTTCGAAAGTCAGCCAGGCGGGCAAAGGATCGCCACTGGCAAGACTGGCATTGAATGTCAGTGAGTCTCCGTCATCATCGGAGAAAGCATTGGTCGGTAAGCTGTAACTGAAAGCAGACTCTTCCGCTACAGTCTGGTCATCGATCGTTCCAACCAGTTCCGGGGCGTCATTAATATCGCTTAACTGGATGGTATAGCTCTGATCTGATGTTAATTGACCGTCACTGACTTGAACAGTAATGGTATGAGTGTTGGCTGCTTCATAATTCAGTAGACTGCCGTCTGCAACGGTAACCTGCCCGGTAGAACCGTTGATGGTAAAGCGACCACCTGCATCGTCTGACAAGGTGTAAGTCAGAGCATCCCCTTCAATATCTGAAGCCGATACAGTGCCTACTACAACACCATCAAGTCCGTTTTCTGAAGTAGAAAATGGATGAATATTCTTACCAGAGACATTATCAAGGAACCCTGAAACAGTAGGTCCCTGGTTAATAGTAATATCACTGACACCGTAATCTCCCTCAGAATTAGAGGTTGCAATGGTTTGTGATGTACCTGATCCACTTTCAAAGAAGGAAGCTTGCTGTTCTGCTGATAAACTGTTCCAGTTCGTCAGTGTTGTATAGGCTGCAGAGACTGCCTTGAAGTTAAGAGTACCATCGCCATTATCACTGATCTGTAATTCTACTGCTTTTCTATAGACATCGTCTGTCTTGTGAACCCAGACGGTGTCACCAAGATTGAAATCATCA
Organism: Endozoicomonas sp.; assembly: GCF_051008435.1. Lineage (GTDB taxonomy): Bacteria > Pseudomonadota > Gammaproteobacteria > Pseudomonadales > Endozoicomonadaceae > Endozoicomonas_A. Next base: position 3,418 of record NZ_JBPCXO010000228.1, read on the forward strand.
GACAGGGTGTAGGTTTCAGTTGTTTTCCCATTAATACTGGTGCCACCCCAAGTGAAATCAAACGTATCGATTTCTGGTGTGGGGGTAGTTGGTGCATCATTAACTCCGGTGACAGTGATGCTGACATTAGCAGACGAACTTAAACTCCCATCACTGGCGGTAACCCTTACCTGAAGGGTGCCCAGATCTGGATCATCCGGTGTCCCGCTGAAAGTTCGGGTTCCGGCATCAAAGCTCATCCATGATGGTAGTGGATCACCATTGGTAAGAATGGCAGAGAATGTCAGGCTATCGCCATCAAGATCATTGAAAGCATTGGCATCAATGGTGTAGTTGAAGGCAGATTCTTCGGTAGCGGTCTGGTCTGAAAGTCCAACATAATCTGATTCTGCAGGGCCTGAGCCAGAAGGTACGTAATTCACATCGTCGCTGATCACAACCTTGTCGACTGCAATGCCGTCTTCGCGCATCCAGAGATTCAGTTGATGTACGCCAGGAGCTTCAACCTCAATGGTGATACGACCAGCGCTGTCCATTCTGTCACCGGCCCAGTCATGACTGCCTTCATTGAAGTCAATTCGGGAACCGGTACTTACTGCATCACCATTCAGACCTATATGAACACTGTCACTGAGTCCATCGGGTGCGTCACCCCGTACCCAGACGTAATAGGTACCCGCACTGTCAAACTGGATATCATAAGTTAGCTCTGAGCTGACACCTGTGTACTGGGTATCGAAGCCATCTGCATCATTATTGGCGGTATGAACCTGTTGTCCACCTGATGCTGAAGCATCATTTTCTACAGTCCAGGCGTTGCCGCTTCGGTTGACCTGACTACTGAAATGCTCAGCTTCGATAGATATCAGTCCATTGTCTTCAGCAAAGACTGGAGAAGGTGCATCATTAACGTTATTGACCATCAGGTTGAAGCTGGCATCTTTTGCTTCCCCATCCTCATCGGTAGCAGTCACCTTCAGGTTTAGAGTAGCGACATCGCCATTATCAGGTGTGCCTGAGAAGACGCGCGTTGAGGCATCAAAACTTAGCCAGCTTGGGAGTGCTGAACCATCAGACTGGGTCGCAGTGAAAGTGAGTGTGTCACCGTCGGCATGAGAGAAGGTATTTTCTGGCACCGTAAAGTTGAATACGGAGTCCTCATTGACGGACTGATCGGTGACAGCATTAGCAAGTAATGGAGAATCATTGACTGAAGCAACATCAAAACCAGTCTGAATAGTGGTGATTGAGTGGCCATCAGACACTTTGAAAGAGATCGCTCCAGTGCCAGACCAGTCAGCATCAGGCGTCAGTGTCCAGGTACCATCATTATTATCAACCAACGTCGCCTGTCCGGAGTGCAGGCTGACATCCGAAAGAGACAGATGACTGTCATCAATATCTGATATCCGTGCTAACAGCTGAGCTTCGGTAATCACCAGGCTGTTGTCTTCATCCAGAGCAAGGTTAACGGCGTTGCTGGACGCTGCAACAGGAGCATCATTATTGCCACTCAGAGTGATGGTAATATTGTGTGTAGTGCCATCCTGGCTCTGAACAGTAATCGTCTCAGTCAGGGTGTCTGCTCTCGCCGTCACCAGATCTGCATCGTCCAGGCTGCCGTTGGATGTACCTCTGGCCTTATTACCGGACTTATCCGTTAACGCCTCAGTTAAAGTGCTGCCCGAGAAGTCATAGTGAGAAAGCAGGTCTGGCTGGGTTTCACCGTTCATGGCGTCGGCAATTTCTGCCGGTGTCAGTGCTCTGCTGTATGTCTGTAAATCATCCAATTGTCCATCAAGGCTGTTATCCACTCGACCCAGCTCGGTAAAACCGGACAACTTTACATTGTCCGGTGCTGAATCGGTATGAAGCAGCTCGCCATCTTTGTAGAAACGGTATTCGGTCCCATCTTTAACCCAGGTGATATGTGACCACTCTCCCTGGGTGAATACATTGTCTGCTGCTCCCGAAAAGCTGCCGCCAGAACTGTCCATTGATGACCAGTGCAGGTCACCATCCGGAGCAACCCAGAGTGACGGTGAGCGATCAGATACATCACTGGGCTGGGAGCCAAAGAATCCATGAAAATCGCCATCCACAGTATCCGGCTTAACCCAGATACTGACAGTAAAGTCATCACTGGCAACCAGATCAGAATTGATTCGGGCGCTACTGTTCCAGTCACCCTCAAAATTCAGAGCTTGACTGGTACCCAATGATTGAACCGCAGACTGTGAGTTATCGGCTGAGTAAGTCCAGTCACCGTTTGCATCGATGGTGAGAGAACCATGCGTGCCATTAATAGTTTCAGCTGTGAAACTGGCTTCTCCGGTATCGATATCAGAAACATTCAGAGATCCGGATGTTGATAGAGTGGCTGCAGAATCTTCAATCAGGGTACCGGTATTATCACCAGTGAAAGTGGCTGTGTCGTTTACAGCCTGAAGTTCAACCTGAATAGCCTGAGTCGTTGTGCTGCTATCACCTCCGGATGTTTCTGTAGAGGTAGCAGACAGAGTTATTGTAAAGTCAGTGTTGGCATTACTTTGGGGGTCCAGGGACAGACTGTTGAGGTTCCAATCTGAAATATCGATTCCTGTGCCAGAAGAAACCACTGAATGGGTGCCATCACTTATTGTATAGCCAGAAGGAATGCCGGTAAGACTTAAGCTTAGTGTTTCGGAACCATCGTTATCAGCCAGTGTGGCTGAGAGGTCAAACTCGAAAGCGGTGTCTTCTGTCGCTGAAATAGTGGTCAGCTTTTGAATAGCTACATCGTCAAGAAGAATACCGTGATCATCATTCTCACTGTTGGCCGACAATTCTCTGAGTTCAAGCACTCCAGAGCTTGCAGACAGAGCTGGTAGCCTGACGGTAATAGTTTCCCAGTCTGAAGCAGGGCTTATGGTCTGTATGACTTCACCATTCCAGACCACTTCCATATCGTCTGTACCGAGACTGTCAGGACGGGTTCTGGCTGAGAAGGTTAATTCATGATCAAAGCCTGAGCTGGTATCAAGGGTGTATCGAATTGCATCAGGAGTGGAAGATGCTGATCCTTCATCATCCAAATCCATGATGTAACCATTGCCACCAGATGAATCTGTCACACCATAAACACTTGCTTGATTGATTTCAGGTGTGTTTTCAGAACTCCAGCCGGCTGCGATATCATTGTTCTCAAAATCTATTGAGGTGATTATTTGGGAGCCAGAGGGGGTTATGACAGGAGCATCAGCATCGGGTGAAACAAGGACGTCAACCTGTCCAGAAACGGTTGCAGTACCATCACTGACATCCAGTGAGATCTGACCAGAACCTGACCAGTTAGCATCCGGAGCAAACGTCCATGTTCCATTACCGTTATCCGTTACAGAAATGGAGCCGGAGCTGATACTGACATTACTGACAGAAAGCGTTTCAGCATCGATGTCTGTAGCCGAAACCTCAGTCAGCAATTCTGCTTCGGTCAAGGTGAAACTGGTGTCTTCATTGGTGGTAACCGTCTGGGCCGACCCCAGTGACGGCGCATCATTGGTGCCCTGAATCGTAATCTCAACAGTGTGAGTCGTGCCATCATTGGAGCTGATGGTGATGGCGTCTGTCAGCTGCTCTCCATCATCCAGAGATTGAATACTGTTTTGAGTGTTATCTGCAGAGTAAGTCCAGTTACCCTCGGCATTAATGGTCAGAGAGCCATAACTTCCGTTCACTGTTTCAGCTACGAATGAGGCGCTGCCATCGGCATCGGATACTGATAAGTTGCCAGATGTGGTTAATGTCGCAGCTGCGTCTTCAGTCAGGGTTCCGCTATCATCTCCGGTAAATACAGCAGCATCGCTGACTGGCTGCATATCTACTCGAATTGTCTGGGTATGGGTGGCCGTATCATTATTACTGGCTTCCGTGGCAGTGGAAGCCACTGTAATAGTGAAGTCAGTATCGTGGTTGGCAACCGGAGTAATTGTGAGGTTTGAGAGATTCCAGCTAGATGCATCGATAGCACTGCCATCCGTCGTCACACTGTTGGTTCCATCGCTTAGAGCAAAGCCGGCGGGAATTCCACTCAAACTGACAGACAAGGTTTCCGAGCCATCCGAGTCGCTCAGGGATGAACTTAAATCAAGGGCAATTCGTGTATCTTCCTGGCTCGAGATCATTTTGTCATAGGAAGAATCGGTGCTGTCATCAGCCCCCAGTCGACTGATCGTTATCTGATCCAGTAACGGACCTACGCCATTGTTCTGACCAGCCACCTCTCTTACTGTTAGCTGAGTCGAAGTCTGGTTGGTATCAGGAAGGCTAATGGTCACTTCTTCCCAGCTGGTACCCGGATCAATGGTTTGTATCACCTCTCCGTTCCAGACAATCTCTATTTCATCGGTTCCATCGTAGTTGTCACGCTGCTTCACCCAGAGTGAGATCTGGTGATCATGACCCTGACCGGTATCAACGGAGTAGTAAAAAGCATCTGGGTTGCCTGAACCGCCTGCATCTAGCCCAGTTATATTTGTGCCGCTGTTGGAAGTTCCGACAGGGCCTCCGCTGTTGTGGATTTCCGCGTCGTGCTCTGAAGTCCAACCGGAAGCCAGCCCACTGTTAAAATTCATGGAGCTGATAACGGTTGTACCTGTTATTGAGATATCAGGAGCATCTGCGAATGCAGTGACTGTAATATCAGCCTGGCCAGCCACAGTGACCGTTCCATCTGAAATATCGAAAGACAGTTGTCCATTGCCTGACCAGTCTGATGAAGGGGTGATGGTCCAGGTATCGTTGCCATTATCCGTCACTGACACCTGACCACTGGTTACCTGGACATTGCTCACAGATAAAATGTCACCATCAACATCCGAAGTATTGGCGAGCAGCTCCGCCTTAGTGATTGTCTGGCTGTTGTCTTCATCCACTGAGTGGCTGGTAGCCGCTGTCGTAATCGGAGCATCATTGATATCGGTTACTGATAGTGAAAAGCTTTCGGGATAAGTCGCCCCTTCACTGTCTTCAGTAGTAACACTCAGAGAAATATTGTCTTCTGTCTCATGATCGAGACTGATGCCATCCTTGAGCTTGAGTTGGCCGTTGACTATCTCAAAGCGATTGTCGTTGACTGAATAGCTGTGGTTGTCTCCGGAGTCAGCATCGGCTGTGCTCAGATTTCCGACTATTGCGCCTGCCGAGTTTTCAGAAACTGAGAGAGCATCAAGACTGATGGCTGTAGGCGAATCATTCTCTGGGAGAAGTTCAACTCTAAGACTACTGCTACTGCTGGCTGAGTCGCCATTACCTTCAGTTGCTGTGGCGGCAATGGTGATTGTGAAGTCGCTATGACTGTGAGCTGGAGGTGTCAGGGAAAGGGCGGTCAGGTTCCAGTCAGATACATCAATAGTATTGCCGTCAGCATTAACGGTATGGGTGCCGTCTGTCAGCACACTGCCTGTGGGAATACCAGCAAGACTGGTAGTGATTGACTCAGTTCCACCACTGGTGACTGTGCCAAGATTCAGAGGAATGCTAGTGTCTTCTAGGCTGGTAATGCTGAAATCATAAGCAGGATCGTCACTGGCGGAAATGCCTACTTTCAGAACCTTCAAATCATCAATCAGCGAACCTTCAAAGTCATTAGCACCAGAGGACTCCCTGATTTCAATGCTGGTCTGATCTTCCCCTGTTGGCGGCAGTTCAATACGATGTACAGTCCAGCTATCAGTAGGGGTTATTGTGGCTATCTGTTCCCCGTTCCAGTAGATCTCAAAATCATCGGTGGTATCAGGTCGACGTTCCCTGGTGGCAAATTCCAAAATAAATGGTTGACCATCGCTGGTATCTGCCTGGTAACTGATGGCATCAAGAGTCTGGTTGGTATCAAGCTCCAGCCATTGATTACCCTCAAAAGCTGTATTGTCGTCAGCCCCATTGCGCTGAAATTCGAAGTGTCCTGCTGTACTGCTCCATCCTTCAGGTGAGGTATTAACATCCTGCCAGTCTGAACTTATTACGGTATCTTCAAATCCCCATTCACTAACGAGGGTTTCACTGATGTCAGGAGAGATAACTGGGCTGTCTGCTAAAGCATTGATATCAACAACAGCAGTCCCGTTGGCTCCAGAGTGACCATCACTGACTACAAAGCTGAAAGAAACATCATCGCCATTGAAGTTTGCTGTAGGCGTGAAGGTCCAGGTGTTATTACCATTGTCGGTTACTGATCCCTGATTGCTGTCAGTCAGGGTCAAACTGCTTATTGAAAGACTATCTCCGTCTATATCGGAAGCAGTTGCAAGTAGTTGGGCCTCCGTAATAGTTAAACTGGTGTCTTCATCAATGTTGCCCAGATCGATGGCGGAGGAAACGGTAGGGGTATCATTACTGCCATTAAGGGTGATGGTAATATCTTTTGTGGTGCCATCGACACTTTGTACTGAAAATGTCTCTGAGAGGCTCTCGCCATCATCCAGTTGCTGAATAGGAGCCTGCGAACTCTCAGCTGAATAATTCCAGTTACCCTCGCTATCAATGGCCAGAGTGCCATAATCTCCAACAAAATTAGCAGCGGTGAAGGATGATTCTCCAGTATCAACGTCAGTGACATCCAGTTTTCCGGATGCAGTGAGAGTAGCTGCATCGTCTTCTGTCACAGAGCCAGTATCTACACCAGTGATCACAGCAGAGTCATTAACGTTTGCGACTGTCAGGCTGATTTCTGTGGAGTTAGTTGCTTCGCCATCATCAACAATGATTCGAATATTCAGGCTGCCAACATCGGCGTTTTCAGGTGTGCCGGAAAAGGTTCGAGTCGTACTGTCAAAGCTAAGCCAGTCAGGTAGCGGGTTACCGTCTGATAATGTTGCGGACCAGGACAGACTATCGCCAGAATCGACATCTGAAAAAGCTTCTTCAGATACTGTGTAAGAGAATGCTGTGTCCTCAGTGGCATTCTGATTAGCAGGAGCATTCAGATAGCTGGATTCATCGGGGCCATTACCATTAGGCACGAAATCCGGGTCTGTGGTGAGAATGATTTTGTCGGCCTGGAAGCCGTCTTCACGAACCCAAAGGTTTATCTGATGCCGACCTGCTTCCGTGATTTCGATAGAAGCTGTGGCAGAGTCCATGGTGCCTGTGGACCAGTTGCCATCTGAACCAAAGCTGGTTATGGCATCGCTTGAGTTGAGGTACTGACCATCAAGACCCAGGTGGACACTGTCCGCATTACCATCGGCGGCATAGCCTTTTATCCAGACATAATAGGTGCCTGGTGTATCGACCTGAACCTCATAATTTACTTCGGCACTGTTGCCTTCAGTACTGCCTTGATAGGCACCACTGCCGTCTGCTGTAGTGATGACTTCCCCTCCGGAAGCCCCGCCTTTATTTTCTGTAGACCAGGTTTCACCACTTCGACTGACATTGGAGTGGAAGTTTTCTGCTTCGAGGACGAGCAAGCCACCAGATTCCTGAAATACCATGACAGGCGCATCATTGGTATTGGTGACATCAAGATTAAAAGTGGAGCTGGCTGAGCTGCCATCGGGGTCTGTGGCGGTTACTTTGAGACTTAAAGTGCCAACATCTTCATTGTCCGGCATTCCGAAGAAGGTACGGGTTGAAGCATTAAAGCCCAGCCAGGGAGGCAAGGCGCTGCCATCACCCTGGGTTGCGGTGTAAGTCAGTACATCACTTTCTGCATCACTGAAGGTATCTACAGGCACTTGAAAGTTGAAAGATGAATCTTCAGTGACGCTCTGACTGGTGATAGCAGAATCCAGTACAGGACCATCATTGGAGCCAGCAAGAGTGATCGTAATTTCCTGTTCAGTGCCATCAAGAGACTGGACTGTCAGGGTTTCCTGTAATGTATCGTTATTGCCGAGAGCTTGAATAGCAGTCTGACTGTTGTCAGCAGAATAATTCCAGTTGCCAGAAGAATCGATCGTCAGAGAGCCGTATGAACCCGAAATCGTTTCTGCTGTGAAGCTGGCTTCACCACTGTCGGTATCAGCAATGGTCAAAGTACCTGAAGTGGTCAGCGTAGCAGCGGTATCTTCAGTAAGGGTTGCAGTGCTTACTCCATCGATCACAGCTGCATCATTAGTTCCGTTGATGGTGATGATAATATTCTGAGTAGTACCTTCAGCAGATTGAACCTGAAGGGTCTCAGTGAGCGAGTCACCATCACCCAGAGTCTGAATGGCAGCTTGTGTATTATCAGCAGAGTAAGCCCAGTTGCCCTCCTCATCGATTGTCAGAGTTCCATAGGAACCATTCACCGTTTCTGCCAAAAAACTACTTTCGTCACTGTCTGAGTCAGCAACGGTCAAGGCACCTGATGTGGTTAAAGTCGCTGCATCATCTTCTGCTACAGCGGCTGTATTCACACCGCCAATGACCGCAGTATCATTGGTTCCATTCAAGGTAATTACAATATTCTGAGTGGTACCGTCGATAGACTGAATCTGGAGGGTTTCGATCAGTGAGTCACCATCTCCCAATGCCTGAATGGCCGCCTGATTGTTGTCTGCTGAGTAATTCCAGTTCCCATCACTATCTATAGTGAGGTCGCCATAGTTTCCGCTGATGGTTTCACTGTTAAATCCGGCCTCTCCTGCGTCTGGATCTACAACACTCAGAGAGCCAGTGGCTGTGAGTGTGGCTGCAGAATCTTCTGTAAGAGACGCCGTATCATCACCTGAAATGACCGCTGTATCAGCTACAGAGGTAATATTGACTCTCACCAGGTTGTTAACTTCATAACCCAGAGTTCCGTCACTGACCACATAGAGCATTTCCAGCATGCCATTGAAGTCTGGGGCTGGATTAAGTGTCCAGGTTCCGTCGTTGTTGTTGGTAATGCTATGACCACCGACTGGCAGGGAAATGGTCGACACAGTTAATGTGTCTCCATCTATATCGTTAACAGCATTAAGAATTAAGGACTCATTAATTATAAGGCTATTGTCTTCTGCTAGAGTCCCCAGAAAAACAGGGGCGCCATCGCCCTGGTCATTGGCACCTTGAATCGTAATAGTCACGTCATGGGTGGTACCGTCACTGGATTGAACAGTGAGTGTGTCTTGAAGTGTTTCTGTGACACCCAGTTCCTGAATATCTGATTGTCTCGAATCAGCAATGTATTCCCATTGACCATCGCTGTTGATGGTTAACTCACCGTATGAACCAGTGACTGTTTCTGCCAGGAAAGAAGCTTCTCCAGCGTCAAATTCCTGAACATCCAGATCACCCGAGGCAATTAATTCCCTCTGTCCCAATGGGCCATAAGTGCTGAAGTCATCCTCTGTGACTGTACCGGTGTTAACACCTGTGATGATCGCAGCGTCATTCTGGGGCTGGATATCAATCAGGATTTCTCTGGTCGTCGAAGCGCTGTCTCCACCTGACTGTTCTGTGGCAGTGGCCGTGACGCTTATCGTGAAGTCTGTTTCATGGTGATCAACCGGTGTAACCGATAGATTGGCAAGATTCCAGCTGGAAACGTTGATAGGGCCACCGGTCGAAGTCGTGATCTCAGAACCGTCTGTAATCTCAGCTCCTGAAGGAATGCCTTCGACAAGAACGTTAAGAGTTTCAGAGCCATCTATATCTGTCAGGTCGACCCCAAGATTCAGAGCTATGTTGGTGTCTTCATTGGCAATGACAGTGGCATTCTGGGCGCTGTTATTGAAAAGGACTGAAGGTGCATCAGCGTCAGGTGTTATGGCCATCGATAAGGTGTTGGTAACTGATTCGTTGCCATCAGAGATATCAAATGACAGCTGGCTGGTACCTGACCAGTGCACGATAGGCGTAATAGTCCAGGTACCGTTGCCATTGTCTGTGACACCAACACTGCCATTATCAACCGTGACATTACTGACAGAGAGGTCGTCTCCGTCGATGTCTGAGGCGTTAATCAGGAGTTGAGCTTCTGTCAGTGTAATCGTCTGGTCTTCATTAACTGTATGGCTGATACCCGCGCTGAAGACCGGGGCATCATTGACTGCAGTGACATCTATCGTCATCACGTTCTGAGACACAGAGAAGATATCTTGCTGGTCTGCCACGGAAAAGCTAAAGCTGTCATAGCCATCACCATTGGCATTCAGCACTGGTGTGAAAGTGAGCAGACCTGATTCTATATCTTGCTTTGAAACAGAGTCACCCTGTGAAACCGACTCGCCATTTAACTGCAAATCACCGTTGTCTGGCAGGTTCTCAATGCGAATCTGACTGAGGGAATCGCCTTCGTCTTCATCAGTAAAGTTAAAGTCACTGACCGAAAAGGTGTAACTGCTGTCTTCCAATGTTGAAACTGTTTCATTCTGGGCTTCAGGAGCATCATTGGCATCAGTCAGATAGATTGTGAATGCACGTGTATCCGTTAATGATCCATCGCTGACTTGCACTGTTATGTTATGACTTCCTGAGGTCTCATGATCAAGAAGTGTGCTGTCAGAAGTGGCAACGGTGATGACTCCGGTGTCGGAATCAATGGTAAACCGTCCACCTGCATCGTTTGTCAGAGAGTAACTTAGGTTGGGGTTATCTACGTCGGTAGCGCTGGCCGTTCCTATCTGGGTGCCGGATGTACTGTGCTCTTCGACATGAAAACTGTCGGATAACAGGTTGTTGACGGTATCGGCTTGATAAATGGCCTTTGCCTGATCTGCATCAACGGCACCGTTAGCAATAATCAGTTCGTCAATACTGCCATCCAGATAGCCGTCATCGGACCATTGGCTTTTACCCAGAAAGTTTCCAGTACGCACCATTTCTGCTGGTACAACACCATCAGCTTGTCCGGCCAGTTCACCGTTTCTGAAGATGGACATGGTGCCATCGGCTTCAACCGTTGCAGTGACATGGACCCATTCTCCTGCAGTGAAGAAATTATTGATCTCAAGCGTGCCTTTTGGATCATCCGCACCACCAGAATAAATATGGAATCCGATACCGTTATTGCTTCCGGTATGACCGAGCACAATATTGTTGTCACTTTGACCGTTACCAAAATCAAGGATTCTGGACCAATGTTCATCAAAGCTGTCGAATTGAACCCAGGCAGAGAGGGTCATAGCACCACCGGTGCTCATTCCCTGCAGTTCGGCAGAGCCAGCAGTACCATCCATATTGAATGCACTGCCTGTGTTGTCATGACCGGATACCCAGTTTACGTTGCCAGAAAAGCTGGCATTGTTTCCTTCTGTGGATATGTCATTGGCCATTAGGCCAGCACCGGTATTAAAGTCCAGAGCTGTGATGATGTCGTCTACTAACGGAGATGACTGGAGTTCAGGAGGATCATTAACCGCTGTAACGTTAATTTTGAATTGCCCGGAGGCACTGAGGTCACCATCACTGGCTATGACTTTGACAATGATTTGTCCCAGATCCGGATCATCGGGTGTTCCGGAGAAAGTGCCGTTGGAAGGATTAAATGTTACCCATGAAGGTAATGGGTTACCGTCGTTCAGTGTGGCGGAATACGTTAGGTTATCACCGTCTATATCGGCAAAGGCCTCTGATGGGAGCTGGTAGCTGAATGCCTGTTCTTCAGTCGCAGATTGGTCCATCATGCCGGCATCAATGACCGGGGCGTCGTTGGTGCCTGTAATAGTGATAGTAACGTTGTGAGTATTATACCCTTCAGTAGTGACCTCAAAGGTTTCACTTAGAGTATCGCCGTCATCCAGGCCTTGAATAGCCAGAAGCGAGTTGTCTGCTGTATAAGCCCATTGACCATTGGCATCAATGACAAGATCACCATAATTTCCGGTCAATGTTTCGGCTTGAAATTGAGCTTCTCCCTGATCCGCATCGGATGCTGTCAGGGTCCCCGATGTTGTCAGACTGCTAGCGTGACTGTCCTCCGCTACGGTTGCAGTATCAACGCCTGTTATTAGTGCATTATCGTTTGTTCCGGTAATCACCAGAGAAGCGGTCTGGGAGGCTGAGCTGCCATTACCGTCTTCAACGTCATAGCTATAGACAATGGTTTCAGTGACTCCGTCAGGAAGATAGTCATAGGCACCGGGGTCCACTGTCAGGATAGTGCCATTGATCGTAATTCCAGAATCATTCCCAGAGGACAGAGTGAGCTGTGCAACGGAAAGACTATCGCCTGTATCAATGTCTGAAGCATGATCCAGCAAGTTAATCTCGACTGAAGCAGTATCTTCAACAAAGCTGTCGGAAATGGCAGCACTGACCGTAGGATCATCATTGACGGGGGTAATATTAAAATCGAATGTGGCAGATGATGAGAAAAGCTCGCCATCTCCAACCTGAAACTCAAACGACGCGTACAAGTTGCCATTTTCATTTTCAGAAGGCTCAAATCTCAAGCGCCCAGCCAGCAGGTCGTTTCTTGTCACTTCCATGTCTGCCGTGACAGCTGACCCGTTATAGAGTAATTCACCCGCTGAGGGTAATTGGGTGACTTTAATACTTTGCAGTGTCTGGCCTGCATCGGGGTCGGAGAAGGTAAAGTCAGAAGTGGTAAAGATGTAAGGTGTATCTTCGTCAGAGATAACCAGGGTATCTGCAGTATCCGGAGCGTCATTGACGGCAGTAACCGTAATGGTGCTGGTGGCAATATTACTGCTGTCATGGCCATCGTCGACACTGAAACTGATGGTGCGATCAGCAATACTGGGTGACTCGGAACTGTTTGAGTAAGTGACTGTTCTCAGGGCTTCCTGGTATTGAGCAACTGTTGCAGTTCCCGAGAGGGTCATGGTGCCTGATGATGAATCCCAACTTCCTGAAATACCGTTGTGATCTGTAAAGGCAAGGCTGTCTTCACCTGAACTGAAATTGCCGCTGATCGTGACTGTGGCACTGTCCATTGTGACAGAGTCAATGTCAGCCAGAGTGATGTGGCCATCTATGACCTGCGAGCCATCGTTTTCTGTGTAAGCCAGATTACCGCCTGCTGTGACAACAGGAGCATCATTGGTACCATGAATCGTGGCTGTAACGGTGTGTTCAGTACCATCAGCTGTCTGAACTGTAAAACTGTCCGTCAGTGAGTCGCCGTGCCCCAGTGCCTGAATAGTGCTCTGACTGTTATCAGCACTGTAAACCCAGCTGCCATCTGAATCGATTGATAATTGTCCATGGTTTCCTGAAAGCGTATCCGCCTGGAATTCTGCTTCGTTGTCATCAGCATCTGTAACTGTCAGATCACCACTGGCAGTTAGGGTGGCTGTGTGGTCTTCTGTGACTAAACCCATGTCTACTCCACCAATAACTGCGGAGTCATTTGTGCCTGTCAGAGTGATTGTTGCGAACTGAGGTGAGCTGCCTCCATTGCCATCCGTAATGTTGAAGACATAGCTCAATGTTTCTGTAACACCTTCGCCAAGATACTGGTAAGCCGTGGTGTCGATTTCCAGGGTGCTGGAAGTGGTGGTAATCCCGGAATCATCTCCGCTGATCAGGCGAAGCTGGGTAATCTCCAGTACATCACCGATATCTGGGTCTGAAGCACCCTGAAGCAAATCAATGGACTGAGTTCCAGTATCTTCTGTGACGTTATCATCAATGATTCCTGTCAGCTCAGGATTGTCGTTGACCGAAGTGACATCAAGAGTGGCTGATGCACTGGCTTCGTCGCCTGAGGTTCCATCTGAAACGGTAAAGTTAAAAGTTACATCGTCACCGAAGTAATGTTCGGTTGGTGTATAGCTCCAGGTACCGTCATTGTTATCAGTCAGGCTTCCTGTTGCAGGATCTGTGAGAGTAACGGATTCAACACTGAGACTGTCTCCATCAACATCGTTGGCTGAGGCTAGAAGATCATTAGCTGTAATAACATAGGAGGTATCTTCGAGAATTGATCCCAGATCAACATTCCCGGCAACGGGCGCATCATCGACAGGGATCAGATCGACATGAAGTGTTTTACTGACAATGGATTGATCGTTGTTGGCAGATTCGGAGGTCGTGGCGGTGAAGGTCAAAGTAAAGTCTGAGTGACTGTTTGCTGAAGGCGTCAGTCTCAGAGTGTTTTGCTGCCAGCTACTGATATCAATGTCGCTTCCGTCCGCCGTAACAGTCTGGTTGCCGTCAGTAATGATGCTTCCAGTGGGCGCACCGGACAGAACCAGCTGGTAGGTTTCGGAGCCATCGGTATCTGCGAGGGCACTGCTGAGACTCAGGGGGACAGGGGTGTCTTCATAACTGCTGATGGTGTAATCAATCGCTGGATCATTACTGTCCTGAACACCAAGTCTGACAACAGAAATATCATCAACAATAGGGCCTGATCCCTGATTCTGTGAGGCAACTTCCCGAATCTGGACAACAGTGCTGGCTTGGTCTGTATTGGGAAGAGCTATGGTGTGCTCACCCCAGGTAGTAGCAGGATCAATAGTAGCAATGACTTCGCCATTCCAGACAATCTCGACATCATCAGTACTGTCGTCGTTATCACGTTGCCTTAACCAGAGTGTTAGCTGATGATCGTGACCCTGGTTGGTATTAACTGTGTAGATGAGGGCGTCAGGAGTACCGCCAGAGCCAGCATCCAGTTCAGCAAGACGACTGCCACTGTGGGGGTCTCCCATAACATCACTGCCATGGATTTCCAGACCATTTGAAGTGGACCAGTCTCCCAGTCCTGATTCAAATCCCAGAGTTGTAACGGTTTCGGAACCATCCAGATCAAGAGAGGCCGCATCCGCTAACGGGGTGACATTGACAGTGAACGTCTGGATATCAGAAGACAACTCACCATCGTTTACCCGAAAGTTAAAGCGGGCGTAGTTGTCAGCACTTTCGTTGGCCTCAGGAAGGAAAGTCAGCAAGCCTGCGGAAATATCCGCACGAGTAATGGCGTCCCCCTCGGAAATCTGAGAGCCGTTGAGCTCGAGAGAACCACTGTCTGGGAGAGTCTCAATGACTACAGCTTCGAGCTGGTCACCGACATCTTCATCGCTATAGGGAAAGTCATTCAGGGTAAAGCGGTAAAGAGAGTCTTCGTCAATAAGGGTCGAGCTGTCTGCAGAGATAGGGGCTTCGTTGATATCGTTAACTTCAACGGTAAAGCTCTCTGAATAAGCGGCACCATTTACATCGGTTGTTGTTACCTCAACATCGATGGATTCATCCGTTTCATGATTCAGGGCGATGTCATCTTTCAGCTTGAGCTCGCCGTCAACCACTTCAAAGCGATTGTCATCGACGGCATAAGTGTGTGTGTCTGAAAGATCCTTGTCCGTGGTGGATAAAGTGCCTACAACAGCGCCATCCTGATTTTCATCAATATGAGTGCCAGACAGATCAAGATCTTCCGGATTATCATTAATACCTTCAATGGTGATAGACGAGCTCTGGCTGACAGTTCCGCCGTGGCCATCATCTATCTCATAGCTGTATTCGATCTCTTCTGATTCACCTTCTGCCAGGTGTTCATATGCAGAAGTATCCACAGCAAGGCTGTTGCCATCGTCGGAGACACTGATTCCTGCAGGGTCGCCAGCCGTCAGTCTGAGAGAGACAACATTTAAAGTGTCAGTAGCATCGATGTCGAATGCGCCTGCCAACAAATCAATATCAAAGTCATCGCTGTTCTGATCAGAAGTCTGGATTATGGCTTCTCTGACCTGAGGCTGGTCATTGGTTCCCGAGAGGGTCACTGTGACGGATTGTGGAACGGATTCTCCCTGGGAATCAGTCACCTGGTATTGGTATGTCAGTGTTTCTGATTCGCCTTCAGCCAGATATTTGTATGCTTCGGGGTTGATGCTGAGGCTGCTGCTGTCTAGGCCGATAGAGACACCGGTCTCATTACCGTTAGTCAGGCGGAGCTGTTCGACAGAGAGGGTATCTGATCGATCCTTGTCAGAAGCCTGAGAGAGCAGGTCAATGATTGTCTCACCATCGTTCTGAACAATATCGGCCGAGACCGGTCCGGAAACTTCCGGTGCATCATTGACACCATTTATAGTGATATCAACAGAAGCCTGTGAACTGGCACCACTGCTGTCTGTGACTTTAAAGATAAAAGTGACAACGGATTGCTCACCCGCTGCAAGGTATTCGAAGTCACTTCCTGTCTGGAAGCGAAAGCTGCCATCCTCATTGAGGATCAGTTGTCCTGATGAGGGAGACGACACCAGACTGAACGTCAGGGTTTCACCGGTATTGGCGTCATAGACATGGAGCTTGCCTTCAAGCTCTGTACCGTTCTCACTGCTCCCCATAATCATGTTGTGCGCGGTCGGCGCATAATTGACTGCATGGGTGCCTGTTAGTTCTTCTTCATCATCATCTTCAAAAGTAGCTAGCGACTTAGCCTCTGATAGCAGATCATAAGCGGTCTGATCATGCTCTTTCGGGGCGTCTCTTTTCAGAATTGAGGCTTCGTCAGGAGAATCGCTACTCACTGGCGGAGGTTGATCGCGTGAAGGGCTGTCGCTTTCTCCTGCAGAGGAGGGTTCGGAGACTTTTACAGGATCTGCTCCATCAGCAATGGCGGTTTGAATTTCTTTGACTTCTGATGACTCAGGAATGCCCTCAATTTCTGCTATTTGCATCATGCTTTGCTGCATGATGAGCTGAGACTGGCCTCCAAGTTGAATGACTTGGTTATTAAGTAGACGAATAGAGGTTGAGTCACTGGATTCAGAGACCACCCTGTCATTGAGATAGAGTGGATCTCCTTCCTGAAGAAAACGTTTGCTGCCATCGGGGGCGATGACGACTACGTTACCATCGGTTTCCTGAATATGGCCGATGACTGGCCTGGAACCATCAGAATCTGATTGCATATTCCTTTGCCCACTTCCTTGTTGTGCAAAGAGGAGTTCAATAATGAGAGCCTGAGCTGGGTAGATCAGGTTACAGGTAGGGGAGAACTCCTTCTCACACCATTACTTGATAAAAAAGCACACTTATTAGAAAGCTTAGCCATAAGGAGTACAGAGCGGAGGAGAAAGGTATATAAGAAAATGAAATAAAATCATGTGGTTAGACAGTTTATTTCGAAATAGAATTAAAAAATTGCCCAGTAATTTAATTCTATTCTTAGAAAGATCATTAAATTAAATTCTGACAAGTCTTATCGTTCAGTCAGAGCATTTTGTCTGGCTCTGAGAATGGGCTTCATCAGGTATTCCATCAGAGTTTTCTCACCGGTGATGATATCGATGTTAGCCTTCATACCCGGGATGATTTCCAGTGGTTGCTCTGAATTACCTAGCTGGTTCTCATCAGTCCTGATACGAACAATGTAAAAGCTTTCGCCTTTTTCATCCTTGATAGTATCCGCACTAATGTGCTCTACCAAGCCTTCAAGCCCACCATAAACGGCGAAGTCATAGGCTGTGAGTTTAACGACTGATTTCATGCCTTCCCTGAGAAAACCAATATCCTTGGGGGCAATCTGTGCTTCAACCAGTAATGAATCTTCTACAGGGACAATTTCCATGACATCCATTCCAGGCTGGACAACACCACCTACGGTTTTAACATTGATCTTTTTGACGATGCCTTCCACAGGGGAGCGAAGCAACGTTCTGACAACTTGATCTTCAAGACTGGTCTGGGTTTCAGAAAGCTGATCAAGGCGGACTTCAGCATCTTTGAGTTCCTGAACCACCTCTTCGCGGAATTTCACGGTCAGTTCTCGCTTACGTGCCAGAGCTTCCTGATAAGCTGCATTCAGCTTGGGGATAGACAGTTCTGTCATCTTCTTTTCGGAAGCCAGATCATTGACTCTCTGCTTGAGCTGAATCATCTCAACATGAGAAACAACGCCCTGTTCAGCCAGAGGTGTTGTCAGCTCGAGTTCCTCTTCGCCCAGCTCCAGGCTGGTGATTAAAAACTCCAGTTGTGCCTCGGAAGCAACTAGCTCATGTTTGGCTTGAGAAGCTTGTCTGTTAGAAATATCAAGCTCAGCTCTAAGGCCAGCTTCTCGTCTCTGATAAATCTGGATTTCCCGATCAACATAAGCTTGGTGGTCACTTAATTCGGGGGGGAACTTTAGTGGGTTGCCAGAAAGTTCGGCTTTCAGTCTGGCTGCTTTAGCCAGTTCGCTGTAATACTCAACAGCGCTTTCCCTGAAAGTGGATTTAAAGCGGGTATCATCCAACTGAAGAAGAGCTTGCCCTTCTTTGACTAGCTCACCTTCATGGACAAAAAGCTCTTCCAGTATGCCACCTTCAAGGTTTTGAATGACCTGGAGGTGAGTAGAGGGTATGACTTTACCCATACCTCGTGTGATTTCATCCAGTGGTGCCAGGCTGGCCCAGACGATGGCAGAGCCTATCGCTAATAACATCGTGTAGATAAGTAGCCTGCCGCCTTTTGGGGTTTTCATCAACATGGCCGCACTGGTGTCAGACATGTACTCAAGGTCTTCCGGACTGACATTTTCTTCCAGTGGCGATGCATTTTTCAGGCTGTCATCTTCTATTTCGGAATCGTGAACCTGTCTGTCCAGCTCTTGGGGATCATCCAGTATCTCTTCTTCAGTCAGGACTTCCTGGTCGCTGTTTGGCGCTTCAGAATTGTCGGATACTTGACTGTCATGATCTGAAGGGTCATGAGGCTGCTCTTCAGGCATTTCAGAGGGTGTTTTATCGTCCTTGTACTCGCTCATTGCACGATCCTGTTCAATTCATTCTAAATCTTTGGCAGTTCAACGATAGTTTTATTCTTTGCTTAGTTCATCGATGACTGTTTAGTTATTCAATTTTGAGTTTGCCCTGTTTGAGGGCAGCGTGGACCTGATCCTTCGGCCCGTCCGCAACAATTTTGCCGTTATCAACCACAATTAAGCGATCAACCAGCTCCAGCATGGAAGCCTTATGAGTCACTAAAACAATGGTTTTATCGTGACACTGCTTTTTAAGCTGTTCTTTTACTCTCAATTCTGTGGTGTTATCCATAGAGCTGGAAGGCTCATCCAGAATCAGAATGGGAGGGTCCATCAGTAAAGCCCTGGCCAAAGCAATACTTTGACGCTGGCCTCCAGAGAGATTCTGGCCTCTCTCGCCCACCACCATATCCAAGCCATTAGGGTGCTTGTTGGCGAATTCGGTAACTCCGGATATCTCAGCGGCTCTTAGCAGGGCGCTATCTTCGACGAAACTGGCACCAAATGTGATGTTTTCCTTAATACTTCCGTAAAAAAGAGTGATGTCCTGGGAAACGCAGCCAATGCTGCTGCGCAGGTCAGAAGGGTTGATTTGCCTGAGGTCAATGCCGTCGACCCGAATGGCGCCTTCATCAGGTTCATAGAGACCAAGAATCAGCTTTTCAATCGTAGTTTTACCAGAGCCAATACGACCAATAATGGCTACTTTTTCACCTGGTTTAATTTGCAAATTGATGTTTCTGAGCGCCTGAATTTCCTGACCCGGATAGGTGAAATCAACCCCGTCAAACTCGATGCTTCCGGTCAGGTCAGGACGGTGAACATAGTCACGGTCTGCAGGACGCTCTACCGGCATATCCATGATCTGGTTAAGTCCGTCCAAAGCGGATTTAGCCTGATTGTAGCGAGTGGCAAGGCCCGCTACCTGAGCCATGGGGGCAAGGCATCGACCAGACAACATAACGGTTGCAATCAGACCACCCATACTGAGATCGCCCCCGGAAATCAGAAAGACACCATAGGCCACCAGAGCGATGTTACACATTTGTTGAATGTAGGCGCTGACGGTAGATGCAGAGGAGCTCAGTAATTTGGTTTTGATACTCCAGGTGGCTATATGACCAACCGCTTTTTCCCACTTATATTGAATCTCACTTTCAGCCTGGGCAATCTTCAGGGCTTCCATACCTGACAGGCTTTCAATAAGAGTGGCGTTTTTCTGGGAGTTGGAACGCAGGGTCTTTTCAACGGAGCGCTTGAGAGGACCTTGAATGGCATAACTGTATATCGCGATCAGTGCCATACAAAACAGAGGTATATAAGCCAGTGGTCCACCCAGAATGAAGATCACCGTCAAGATGATCAGGGTGAAAGGCAGGTCAACCAGGGCAATAATCGTCGATGAAGTGATAAACTCCCGGATGCTTTCAAATTCCTGAAGACTTTTGGCAAAAGAGCCAACCGAAACCGGCTTGGCTGACATACTCAGCCCCAGTACCCGTTCCATGATTCTGGACGATAGCAGTATGTCCGATTTTTTACCGGCAAGATCAATAAAGTAACTTCGAATCATTTTCAAAATGAAGTCAAAGCTGAAGACAATAATAGCGCCGACAGCCAACACCCAAAGGGTATCGAAAGCCTGGTTGGGAACCACTCTGTCGTACACATTCATAACAAACAAAGGGCTGGCAACCACAAAAATATTGATCAGTAATGATGCCAGCAAAACATCGCGATAAATTCTCCAGGAACCCAGAATAGTACCCCAAAACCAGTGCCTGGATCGGATATTCAGTGTTGTGGGAGCGCGTTTATCATAACGATGTTTTTCCCGGACATAGATAGTAAATCCGGTGTAGTGTTCTTCCAGGTCGGAAATATTGATGCGTTTAACGCCTTCGCCCGCTTCGGGAAGAATAACACGGGCCTTACCTTCATCATGATCAATATCAATCAGAATGCAGGCTTTGCGTTTCTTGAGAAAGAGAACGGTAGGAGTGACCAAAGGAGAAATATCTTTCAATTCTCTCTTGTGTGTTTTAGACGCAAGGCCTGCTCTTTCTGCTGCACGGGAGAATAAATCTGCGGTGAGCTTGCCATTCTCTAATGGTAATCCGGCACGAAGAGAGTCATGAGAAAAAGGTTTCCCATAATGCTTGGTTAAAATACTGAGGCATTCTAGTAAAGGGTCAAATGACTGTTGGTCACTCTCAGGTATGCCCCACTCATCTGTTGCATCATCTGCAGCTTCACTGTAATTCATGATCCCTGCCACTGAAACAAAAAATAAAAATACAGAGTTACTGCTTATTCTGTAGAAAGGTTTCTGAAATTAAGACTAGCGCAGTTTAGTGGTCTTAAATGATTAATAAGGAAGCAATCAAATGGTGTCTTATAACTGTCGCTTGATTGTTTTTAATAGTACTCGACAGTCAATATGATGCTTTTTTGACATGGAGGTGTTTTGTGAGTCTTGAAGGAGTTAAATCTTTTGTTGCTAGTCATTTAAACCTTTCTGGTTTTAAAAATGACTGTGAAAGATTATATGGGGCTGTTTTTGGAAAACTGGTTCATGTGCTTGAAGCACTGACGACTGCTTTAGATAAAGTAGGTGGTTCGCCCAATTCCGAATTGTCATTTAATAAGTCGGTTCATAAAAGAAAGGCGTCTTCCTGGAGTGTGGCTGTGAAGCTGCATAACTGGCACCTTGAAAGATATGAACAGAGAGCAAGATCACTGATGAGCAGTTTTCTGGACAAGCTAATAGAGAGAGGAACGGGTATTCAGAATCTTTCTTCTGAAGAGGCCGGTATCTTGGCAGGTGAATTAATGGAGAACCTTCTGGAGTTGGATACCACTGTGTTCAGAGCTCTGTCTATAGCGAAAGGAAAAAAACCTGGGCCAGAAGATATGGGCCATGCAATGCGCGATCTTTTTGATGAGGCTGAGGTTGCAGAAGGGAGTAAGGAAAAGCTCAAAACGTTATTAAGCGAAACAGGCTTCTTATATAAGTTTATTCGTGCATCAGCACAGCTTAATGTTATTAAAGTCGCTGCGAGAACAGACAGTGAAGCTGAATCTCAACCCCTCGCTATAAATTGCTTAGGAGTTAGAGGCTGTAATTTCTTGCATAGTGCTTTAGAACTTTATTATGAAATGACCGATAGTTTACTTCCTGATGAAAAAGCCTCATTACAAAAACAAATTGATAACGTCTCTGGCAGTGAAAAAGATCTTTTGCCTGTAAGTCAGGCCATTTTTAATAGGCTTCATTTAGAATGACTGAGAGAGTCTCAATGGGTACTGTTACCAGAGCCATAAAAACTTTTGCTCGTAATCACTTTACTGTCGAAGGGATTAAAAAGGATTGGGCAAGTTTCAAGGGCAAACTGGTAGAAACGCGGAAAGGCGAAGCAAAAGTATCCAGTAGCAAAAAAAAATCTACCCATCCCAGCCCTGAAAAAAATATCCTGGACAGAAAAAGTGAACGAGCAAAACCGAATCCTTATGTCAGCGTCCGGCTTGATGAAAAAGGAAAACCTGAAATCCAGTCAGAGCCAAAAACGGTAGAAGCTTCAGTAACTCAGCTACCTATAGAAGAAGTTGAAGCCAGGGCCACGAAAGCGCTTCAGGAATGCATTCATGCTATTTGTGTTGGAGATGCTGGGCAACGTATTCATAAGCTATCAGAAGTTATGCGTCATGTTCATACGATTTGTCTGGAAAGAAAAGGTGAGGCGTTTGGCACTGAGGATATAGGACAAACACTTGAAGAGCTTCTGGATAGGATTCCCTTGCACAAAGGCGTATCAAAAGTGCTGGCCAGAGAACTTTCCAGGACAACAGGAGCTATGCAGGATCTGTTTTCTGTTCAGCTGGTGGCCTATTACAAAAGAGATTTCAGTCCTAAGGTAAGGCAGACAGATTTAAGCCTTACCAATAATCTGAGTCACACAGCCAACGAGTGCATTGTTATGACGCCTGTATTGGTCCGGTTACTGGCAGAAAAAGTAGCACCAGATCAGGCGGATGCAATTACACGACAATTTGCTTATATGAAAGACCCGAGTCCGGAAAGACTCAGGCCTGTGTTCAATGCCATGCTAAGAATTGAATAATCAAACCTTATCAAAAACTTCTTCCTGGATCCTTTTAATACCAATGTGTCGTACATCGGTACCTTTCACAAGATAGATGACATATTCCGCCAGGTTGCGGGCATGATCGCCAATCCGTTCCAGTGATCTCAATACCCACATGATATTCAGAACCCGGGTGATGGACCTTGGATCCTCCATCATATAAGTAACCAGTTCCCGTGTTGCACTCTTGTATTCACGGTCAACAGCCTTATCTTCCTTGGCAACAGCCAGAGCAAGATCTGCATCGAACCGGGCAAAAGCGTTCAATGCATCCTGAACCATTTGTCGTACGTGGTTACCAATATGACGGGTCTCAATATAGCCCTTGGGCGCTTCTCCCTGTTCACTGAGACTGATAGCAAAGCGGGCGATTTTTGCTGCTTCGTCACCAATCCTTTCCAGGTCAGTAGCGGCCTTGGAGCAGGAAATGACCAGACGCAGGTCGCTGGCTGCAGGCTGACGCCTTGCCAAAATGCGTGAGCATTCCTCGTCAATGGCCAGTTCCATGAAGTTGATATCCTTATCTTTTTCACAAATCGCAACAGCCCCTTCGCTATCTGCACTGATCAGGGCATTAATAGCGTCGGATACCTGCTTTTCAACCTGCCCCCCCATGGAGAGAAGGTTGTTTCGTAATTTCTCCAGCTCATGGTTAAATTGCTGGGAGATATGATGGCTAAGAAGTTCGCTTTTGGTATCCATGGGTTTTCCAGGTGCGTCAGCCGTATCGGCCGGTTATATAATCTTCAGTTTGTTTTTGTTGTGGGTTCGTGAACAGCGTATCCGTATCACCGAATTCAATGAGCTTACCCATATACATAAATGCTGTGTAGTCTGAAACACGAGCAGCCTGTTGCATGTTGTGGGTAACAATGACAATGGTGAACTTGGATTTGAGCTTGTTAATCAGCTCTTCAATCTTCAGGGTTGAAATAGGATCCAAGGCAGAAGCGGGTTCGTCCAGTAGAAGAACTTCAGGTTCTACAGCAATGGTTCTGGCTATAACCAGACGCTGCTGCTGACCCCCAGACATTCCCAGAGCGCTTTCGTGCAGACGATCTTTCACTTCATCCCAAAGGGCTGCACTGCGCAGAGCCCACTCTACAACTTCGTCAAGAACACGTTTCTTGTTAATGCCCTGGATACGCAGTCCGTAGGCAACATTCTCATAAATACTTTTTGGAAAGGGGTTGGGCTTCTGAAATACCATACCAACGCGGCGACGAAGGTCTGCGACGTTAACTCCCTTCTGGTAAATATTCTGGTCGTCCAGCTGAATGGCCCCTTCAACGCGGCAGTCTTCAACCAGGTCATTCATTCTGTTCATGCTACGCAACAGAGTCGATTTACCACAACCTGATGGACCAATGAAAGCGGTGACCCTGCGCTTGGGGATCATCAGGGAAATGTCGTGCAACGCCTGCTTTTCTCCATAAAACAGGTTCAAGTCCCTGATGCCCAGGCAGTTTTCTTCCTGCTCCAGGTTCAGCTTACGGCGGCTGCGTCCCAGACTATCGAGATTAAACGCAGGTGTTGAGCTGGTCTCTTTGGGAGCTGCTCTCCCTTGCTCATTCTCTGTCCGGGTGGGTGTATTCAAGTCCAGTGCCTCATCCAGCATGATGTTACCTTTAATACGTAATTAAACCTTCCTGGCACACTCAGGGAAACCATTTTTTTATGACTCTTGATCATTTCTTGATTGACCATAGAGTCTTTTCTGCTGATTCTGTCTGCTCCGTCATGGAATAAATCATGAATCAGTGCTGTTACAGCTATGTTTCCCTGGGTCTGCACCGTATTAATCTTAAGCCTCAAGGCTTTTGTATTTTTCACGCAAATGGTTGCGAATTGCTACTGCTGAAAGGTTCAGAACAGCAATAACGACAACCAGTAGAAGCGCTGTCGCATAAACCAGAGGTCGAGCTGCTTCTACGTTAGGGCTTTGGAAGCCCACATCGTAAATATGAAAGCCCAGATGCATGAATTTCTGATCCAGATGCAGGAATGGGTAATTCCCATCCAGAGGCAAGCTGGGAGCCAGTTTTACTACACCTACCAGCATCAGAGGGGCTACCTCACCGGCTGCACGGGCGACTGCCAGGATTAATCCCGTCATCATGGCAGGACTTGCCATGGGCAGTACCACACGCCAAAGTGTTTCTGCTTTGGTAGCACCCAGAGCCAGGCTGCCCTCGCGAACCGATCTTGGAATTCGTGAAAGACCTTCTTCGGTGGCAACAATCACAACAGGCAGTGTTAATAAGGCCAGAGTAATGGATGCCCAAAGCAATCCTGGAGTACCGAAGGTCGGTGCAGGCAGTGCTTCCTGGAAGAAGACCTGATCGATCTGGCTACCGGCAAAGTAAATAAAGAAACCCAGACCGAACACACCGTAAACAATGGAAGGAACACCTGCCAGGTTATTGACTGCAACACGAATGGTTCGGGTTAACCAGCCCTGATTGGCATATTCGCGGAGATAAACTGCAGCGATGACACCAAAGGGGGTCACAATAATGGACATGAGAATAACCATCATGACGGTACCGAAAATGGCTGGGAATACACCACCTTCAGTATTCGCCTCTCTGGGATCGTCGGTAATAAACTCACCCACCTTATCGAGATAGAAGAATATCTTCTCGGTCAGTGTCATGGCATTAGGCTTATAAGCCCGGACGATTTTTCCAAAAGACTGTTCAATCTCTGTACCTTCGATGGTGGTGGCAATGAGACTGTCACGGTTGAAAGCAACGTAAAGATCACCCAGCTTGGCTTCCATCACCTTATATTCAGCTTGGTATACCTTACGCTGTGCTTCGATACTGGCTAATGCTTGAGGGGTTGCTTTGTCATTAAGCTCAAGGCCCCTCTGTTCGAGTCGGAGGCGCTCCAGCTTGGAGTTAACGGAACCTATTTCGTGCTTTTCAATGGCGTAGATTTCGTTGTAAATCGACAGGGCTCTATCCAGTCTTTTCTGGAACTCGGGCCAGGCAGCATCGCCATCAGCCACAATATTTCCATTCTGTTTGATGCTGGTCAGATAGCCGTAGAAGTTACCCCACTCACGTCGCTCCAGAGCCACAATGTTTTCTGGGTAACGACGGTCTTCCAGCCAAAGATCAATGACCCAGGCAAAATCCGAACCTGATACATCCCTGTTACCGACTTTAAGCAGATCTCGGGTGAGTGTTTCCATACCTTCCGGCACGGATAAACCCGCAGCTTCAAGACGGCTGGCAGAGACGGTTTCGGTATCTGAAATTTCTCCAGCGATCAGTCTGCTTTCCTGGCCGGGAGGCGCATAGTCTGCAACAAGAATCTGTCCTGGCCAGAAGTGTCCAAGACCCCGGACGGCAATCAAGCTCAGCAGACCTACAACAAGGATGACACTGATGGCTACCGCTCCGGCATTCAGCCAAACCCAGGGAGAGCCAGTTTTATACCAGTTACTTATTTTATTACTCATGTTCTGGCTCCTTCCTTAAAGCGAACTGTACTTCTTGCGCAGTCGATGACGAACTATCTCGGCAGCGGTGTTAACAACAAAGGTGAAGAGGAACAACACCAGTGCAGCAAGAAATAGAATTCGATAGTGGCTGCTGCCTACTTCTGATTCCGGCATTTCTACGGCAATGTTGGCCGCCAGGGTTCTCATGCCCTCAAAAATATTGGCATCCATGATCGGCGTATTACCGGTGGCCATCAGTACAATCATGGTTTCACCCACGGCACGGCCCATGCCAATCATCACGGCAGAGAATATGCCCGGGCTGGCTGTCAGTAATACAACCCGCATCAGTGTCTGCCAAGGGGTAGCGCCCAGTGCGAGAGAGCCATAGCTCAGGTGCTTGGGTACACTGAAAATAGCATCTTCAGCAATAGAGAAAATGGTTGGAATAACCGCGAAGCCCATAGCCAGACCCACAACCAGAGCATTACGCTGGTCATAGGGAATGCCCAGCTCAGAGGTCAGCCAGGATCTCAGATCGCCATTGAAAAGAACGGTTTCAATGGTACCGTTGAGGTTCATGGCAATGGCACCACTGATCAGTACAACAGGGATCAAGAGCGCTGCTTGCCAGCCTTCAGGGATAGCGTGGCGGATTCTGCTGGGTAGTGAGTCCCAGGTGAAAGCAAATAACAGTATACCTATGGGAACAATCAACAGGAGCGCAAAAATCCCCGCTAGACTGCTCTCAATCAAGGGTGCCAGCCAGAGACCCGCCAGGAACCCCAGGATTACGGTAGGCAGGGCTTCCATTAACTCAATGACAGGCTTCACCTTACGACGCATGACAGGAGCCATGAAATAAGCCGTATAGATTGCTCCAGCAATGGCCAGAGGCGTAGCCAGCAGCATCGCGTAAAAGGCAGCCTTGAGGGTACCGAAGGCCAGGGGAGTCAAGCTCAGTTTGGGTTCAAAGTCATTATTGGATGCGGATGACTGCCAGATATATTCAGGCTGCTCATAGCCTTCATACCAGACCTCACCCCAGAGCGCAGATATCGACACTTCCGGGTGCTCATTATCAACACTCCAAAACTCTGTAGTGCCATTGTTGCTGACCAGTATGTAATTGCTACGGGGAGAAATGACCAGCTGTTCTACAGGACCATCGGTCAGCTTCTCAGTCAGCAAGGTTCTGTTGGCGGTCGTGTAGAAAATGCCTACATTGCCCTTGTCATCGGCAGCCAGAAATCCCTTACGGCGATGCTCAGGCACAATCTGGGTGATGGGTTCACCCGCCAGTTCGAATTCACGAATTCTTTGCAGGGACCAATCGTTTTTCTCATCCCTGACCATAAACCACTGGCTGATCATGCCAGTATCATCTCCTATCAGCAGGGAAGCCCCCCCTAGCAGGAAAGTCATGTTAGTGACTCTGGCTGAACTGGTGGTCAGATCGGTTTCTGAGATAACGTGAGGTTGATTAATATTTCTGATATCGATCAGAGTCAGACTGTCAGAGCCCGATTGTACGTAAAGCCAGTGTTGGTCCGGAGCAATCAGAACTTTGCGAATGCGACCATCCACTTCAGGGAGGACGACACTCTGTTCTTCCAGAGTGACTTCTTCCGTCAGAAAGTCTTCTTCCTTGGTAAAAGCGGTCATGGACAACCGCTTATCACCAAAACCGCTCAGCAGTAGCTGATCTTCAGTGTCACTGATACTCAGGTGTGAAACAGGCTGGTTGCCAGCGACCAGATCAATCGCTTGTTCACCATAGGGATAGGTAACCTTGGGTGTGATGAGTCTTTTATCATCAGGCCAGGTAATCCGATAGGCATGCTTGAAAATAATGACCTGGCCATTACTCAGACCAGCAGCCAGCAGGTTTCCATCCGATGGGTCGCTGGTAATTGTGGTGACAGAACTGCCGGTAGGAAGGGGCAGGGAATAGCGAAATTTCTGCTCTCCGGTTCGGGTGGAAGAAAAAGTCAGGGCACCGTCAGTGGTGATGGAAAAAGCCAGTTCGGCCTGTTCTTCCATGCTTTGATAGAGTGGGCGCTGTTCCTCGGTTATCGTCTGTGTCCAGGTACTGCTTTGTTCAATTTCTGCACTTTTGAATAAAGGTGCAACTTCGTAAAGAAGGTAAATGAAAATCAGCAGAATGGCAGCAATAACACCGAGACCACCTACAGCTACACCCCAACGGGTCAGGTAATCTTTGAGAAAGCGAAGTGACTGATGACGTTTATGAGCCGGGGTGTTGTAATCGACACCAGGGCTGTCTTCTATTATTGGTTGGTACATGGCACTGGTCGCAGAGATTCTTGAGCGTACCTTAAAATGTCTGTGTTACAGAAATATGACAGATTTGAAAAAAACAGAGGATAAGCCTCCGCATATTACCGTGAATAGCATTCCATCCCCAGAGGGAATGAAATCATTTTTTAAATCCATGGCTGATTATCTTAGTCGCCTTCAGTATAAATCGTGGAATGGATGCAGAATCTCCCGCTCGCTTTTTCAACAAGGTTTGTTAGAATCATTCGTTCTCATAGTTGATTCCATCAGGAAGCAGTATAAATGCAATCAAGACTATCGATTTTGTCGTTGACGGGTAAACTCACCCTGACAGTGTTCTCTAAAACTGCTGCTGCCCCTCTGCATCCCCACCATCATTCTCATCATTGATTCCTGACGCCTTTTTCAGGAATACCTCTCTGTTTTAATACTTGCTTAGCCTGCTTTGTCTCTATAGGCAGGAACAATGAAGCTATTAACTACAATCTCTTTATACCGCTATAGTCCATGTTCCATTGTTTGAATTGACTTGCGGTTAAAACGATAGAATATAATTTGGAAATTATATGAACGCAGTGATTCTGGCGGTTGCCGTCATGCTCGCGTTGAGTTTGTTGCGCGTCAATGTGGTTCTGGCTCTGTTTGTGGGGGCAATGGCCGGGGGAGTGATAGGGGGACTGGACATTGTTCAGACTCTGGAAGCATTCTCCAGAGGTTTGGGGGGTGGAGTTGGTATTGCCATCAGTTATGCCATGCTGGGGGCTTTTGCCGTAGCTATTGCCCGTTCAGGTATACCTGAATGGATGGCCGGCAAGATCATCCGAAAAGTGAAGAACAGCAGCAGCTCACACAGTAATTTAAAGCTAAAGTACAGTTTGTTTCTGGCTATTGTTCTTATGGCGTTTTCTTCCCAGAATCTGGTGCCGATCCACATAGCCTTTATTCCTATATTGATCCCGCCTTTACTGTCAGTGTTCAGTGCCATGGAGATTGATCGTCGCCAGGTGGCCTGTCTTCTGACTTTTGGTCTCACAGCCACTTACATGCTTTTACCGATAGGGTTTGGCAGTGTTTATCTGCATCAGATTCTTGGTGGCAATCTTCAGGCGAATGGACTGGATATTGAACTGAGTCAAATGCCGTTAGCCATGGCTATTCCCGTTTTTGGTATGTTCCTTGGCCTGCTGGTAGCGGTTTTTTTCAGCTACAGAAAACCGAGAAAGTATCGGGTAGAAGAGACACTTCTGATTCATGAACAAGATGTTCAACTGAGTAAGCCTGCCATCATTACATCACTGATTGCCATTGTTCTTGTGCTGATCAGTCAGTTGATGACGGGATCGATGGTACTGGGTGCTGCACTGGGCTTTATTACTATGGTGGTTGGACGGGTTGTCTGTTGGCGGGAAGCCGACGAAGTGTTCAATGAAGGTTTGCGAATGATGGCCGTGTTTGGCTTCATCATGATCTCGGCTGCAGGCTTTGCGGAAGTGCTTCGATCGACAGGCGATATTCCGGAACTGGTGAGTCAGGTACAGACTATTGTCGGAGGTAGCCAGGGGCTGGCCGCTATTCTCATGTTGCTGGTCGGGCTGCTGATCACCATGGGAATAGGCTCTTCATTTTCAACGGTACCGATCATTGCCACCCTCTATGTACCATTGGGTATGGAGCTTGGCTTTACACCGCTGGCAATCGCTTGTCTTGTGGGTGCTGCAGGAGCCGTGGGTGATGCAGGCTCCCCGGTTTCAGAATCGACTATTGGTCCTACCGCAGGACTGAATGTAGATGGTCAACATGACCACATTAGGGATTCTGTTATCCCTACCTTTCTGCACTACAACATTCCGATGATTATTTTTGGCTGGATTGCGGCCATGATTCTCTAATAAGTGAAAGGCTGGGGACAATAATCCCAGCCTTTTTCTCTGCTAGGAGCCTGTCGGACTTACCACTGACCTACTGCGAAAAAGCCTGATTTGGCCATTTTTTATGATTCTTTTCGTTGAATAGCTCGCTATTCGCCTCAAATAATCATAAAAACTGTCTCAAACCGGA
>NZ_JBPCXO010000229.1:0-13186 GCF_051008435.1 Endozoicomonas sp.
GGTTTGAGACAGTTTTTATGATTATTTGAGGCGAATAGCGAGCTATTCAACGAAAAGAATCATAGAAAATGGCCAAATCCGGCTTTTTCGCAGTAGGTCAGTGGTAAGTCCGACAGGCTCCTAGTATTTGTGCATCCGAAAGCATCAAGCGCTCATCAAACTCTGCCTTTACTCGTCGACGGATCGTCATCATCATGTCGATCACATTTTTACTCAACTGAAGATCTTGTGCCTGCATGTCAGGTAGTCCCGCAATTAAACAGCTCTGAGCTGATAAAGTTGGTATTAGCAGATCCATCTGTTCTGGCGTCATTTTGGTGCAAGACCCGCACAAGAAGAGTGCATTTAACTGCTAACCGCTCACTTCATGACCACCACAAGAGTAAGAGAGCAATTTGTATGCCTGATGACAGTTTGAAGAATTTTATAATAACCATCACCGCATTCCATCAGGTTCACCCAATACCTATCAATGAAAGATCACACTGGGCTGCCGACAATACCTTATCCAAACTATAAGATGGCGTATAAACGTGCCTTTGAAATTGGCCGACTTAACAATCAACCAGAACCCTGACTGCTTTCAATCTAAACTTGGCCAGAACAGGGATCACTGCCTATGAATCTTGCCATTATTCCAGCCAGGCAGGGATCAAAACGCATTCCCGAGAAAAACACCCGTCTATTTAAAGGCAAGCCCATCATTGCTTACTCTATTGAGACAGCATTAAATGCCTCGTTTATAGATAAGGTCATCGTGTCTACCAATGATGAAAAAACCGCTGAAATAGCCCAAAGTTTTGGTGCAGAAGTTCCCTTCATTCGTCCAGAGCAATACAGCCATGACCTGGCCACCACCATGGAGGTTATTCACCATGCTATGAACTGGTTTGAGGATCAAGGTGCCCAGCTGAGCAATATCTGTTGTATTTATGCAACAGCCCCCTTTATACAAAAATCGGTTCTGGAAAAAGGCTACCTCGCTATTCAACAGAAACCATTCGATTTTGCCTTTCCGGTAGTTCCTTTCGAGTCGCCAATTCAACGAGCTTTAAGCCGTCATTCAGACGGTACCGTTAAAATGCTTTATCCGGAGCATGCAAGCACCCGGACCCAGGACTTTGAAACAACCTATCATGATGCCGGCCAGTTCTATTGGGGGACCGCTGAAGCCTTCCGAAAACAAAAACCTTTTTTTGGCCCCAACACTTACTCTATTGTTCTGCCGGAAGAATGCGCCCAGGACATCGATACCGAATCTGACTGGAAAAAAGCAGAGCTCCTTCATACCCTGCTTGAACAACAGAAGTAAGTTAATAGCTGTTATTCAATCCAACTTTCATCAACAGAAAGACGAATCGAATAACGGCTCCTGTGGAAAAACTTTCCCCTGAACCAGCCCGACCTCCACCCCCCCTTTAAACCGTCAAAAAATAATAACCGTCAAAAGAGTGACACTCTAAAGGAAATCCGATACGTTAATCGTTAACTGCTCTAACAATGGAGACGACCATTGTTACCCAATGCCTATAGCGGAAAAAAGAACGTGTCATCTCCCGTGGTGTCACCCCATTCAGGGTTTCAAAGCAGTATTGAAATAAGCGGGTGCAGGATAGGACCAGAACAACCACCTTATATTGTGGCGGAACTGTCTGGCAATCATGGAGGAAAGCTGGAAACAGCGCTTGCTCTTATTGATGCTGCGGCAAATTCTGGTGCTGACGCCGTTAAAATCCAGACCTTCAAACCCGACAGCATGACCCTTAAT
The DNA here is from genome assembly GCF_051008435.1 of Endozoicomonas sp. Taxonomy (GTDB): domain Bacteria; phylum Pseudomonadota; class Gammaproteobacteria; order Pseudomonadales; family Endozoicomonadaceae; genus Endozoicomonas_A. The sequence continues at coordinate 1,769 of NZ_JBPCXO010000229.1, forward strand.
GTCAAAACACCCGACTTCATGGTTTCACAAGGTCTGTGGAATAACAGAAGTCTGTATGACCTTTACCAAGAAGCCCAAACACCCTGGGAATGGCATGAAGCTCTGTTTAAAAGAGCCCGGAAACGTGGAATCACTCTGTTTTCATCACCCTTTGATACCACCGCCGTAGAACTTTTGGAAAGCCTTCATTGTCCTGCCTACAAGATTGCTTCTTTTGAAATCACTGATATCCCTTTAATTCGCAAAGTCAGTGAAACCAAAAAGCCGATCATTATGTCAACAGGGATGGCAACCCTGGAAGAAATTGAAGAAGCCGTAACAACAGTAGCTGATGCCGGAGGGACACAACTCTGCCTGCTGCATTGCATCAGTGGATACCCCACTCCCATCAAAGACTGCAACCTGGCCACGCTTGCGGACCTCAGATCCCGATACCCTTTTCCTTTAGGCTTGAGTGACCACACATTAGAGTCAACTGCAGCTGTCACCGCAGTGGCACTTGGCGCCCAGCTGATCGAAAAACACTTTGTACTGGATCGTCAGGATGACAGCATTGATGCCCAATTTTCACTGGAGCCCGATTCATTCTCAGCTCTCGTCAGCGAATGCAAACAAGCCTGGCAGGCTATTGGACAAGCCGGTTACACACTAAAAGACAGTGAGTCCACCAACCGCCAGTATCGTCGCTCACTGTATATAGCCAGAGACATAACGGCAGGAGAAGAGTTTAACCATGAAAACCTTCGATCTGTTCGACCCGCTCATGGACTGCACCCTCGTCATCTTGAAGAATTTATTGGCTCCAGTGCAATCATCGATATTCCCGCAGGCACTCCGCTGTCCTGGGAACATAAGAAGTAGCTGTAAGGCTGTAAGGCTGTAAGGCTGTAAGGCTGTAAGGCTGTAAGGCTGTAAGGCTGTAAGGCTGTAAGGCTGTAAGGCTGTAAGGCTGTAAGGGCTTAATAGTAATTATTTTAGACCGGAGAACAGTGAAATACTTCAATGATTATAACTTATTAGACACTTTACAGCTTTAAAACTTTACTGCTTTTAAAGCCTTAAACAAAACTGCATCGTAAAGGAAGACGATCATGTATAACTCTGGACTCAACAGTAACCAGTTATTTGAACACGCTACCCACCCTGTCAGTGCCATAGACGACATTCGCTACCCTGAATACTTTATATCCCTTCTGGCAGACCAGAATCAGGACCCTGTAAGTTGCGAAGGATACACCGCAGAGCCTCTCTCTCAGACCGACACCAACCTGCCTCAGATCTGACAACTTTCTAACTCTGGAAAACGATAACTGTGTCGTTTTCCAGGGAAATCCCCCCCCTAAAATCATCTGCTTCTATCAAGGCTATTCATTAGAGAAAGAGATTATTTCAAATTTTCTTTTGCATTCTCTAAGATGCTGCACAGTTCTAATTCAACTTATCTGAATCAACGAGTCAATTCGTTTTTTCGCGACAGTAAACCTCCAACCTCTAGTTTTTTTTCTGCCGCGTTTTTTTTTGCCATGGACCCAATGCCTAGGAGCCTGTCGGACTTATGCTTTCGAGCATAAATTTCAGTAGAACGAGTCGAATTATTCGATGGATTCGTAAGAATAGTTGACCTAATTTAATCGAATTCATCGAATAATTGGGCCGTTCTTTCTGGAATTTAGGCCGAAATAGTCTTAAGTCCGACAGGCTCCTAGATAATGACTTATACAGGTGTACCAATGAGTCAGAGAACAACTGCGTTTACCTATTCGAAAAGTGTACTGGCATTTGCTATTGCCTCGGTTTTGTCGAGCTGGGCAACAGGTCAAGAGGGCAAACCTCCCAGTGAGCAGTGGACCATTAATGGAACCGCCGAGGTTTTAAGTTCAGGTGATTCAATCACAGTAATGAATGTAGGCAAAAACGTTCTGGTGAAAAACGGTGGAAAATTCACTAACGAGGGAGAGGTGGTAAACGGAAATAAAGACCCGGATACCTCTTCACTATATCTGCTCGAAACACATGATGAAACGGATGACAATCATATTGAGAACCGTGGAAAAATCACGCAAAGCACAGACACAGGCACACTGCCTGCTCCAAGGTATATCAGTGTCACGGGCAAACAGAGTACAGCTACAAATTTTGGCTCCCTGCATGTAAGTGGCCAGCTCCAGTATCCAACATCAACAGCAATGTACACAATGTCTGGGGCGACATCAATCAACGAACAGGGAGCCCTTATCAACATTGACGCATTGGAGTCAGATCAGGGTGGCTATGTCACTGGAATGTATGCCAAGACCGGCTCAACAGTGATCAATAGGGGAACCATTGACTTTGAAAGCAACACAGGCGCAGCCATGAATAGCAGGACTGAAGAATTAGACTCTTCTGTTCCAAGCTCTTCCGCAGATAATGAAGGCACAATAATAGTCAACGGAGAAAATGTAAAAGGGATGTTTGCCACAGGTATCAAGGGAGATTCGGATGCTGAATCTCGCATTACCAACCGGGGCATAATCGAGGTCAACGGAGTAGGCAGTTCTGGCATGCAGACAGAGCATGGCTTGGTTGATGGTCAAATCTCAACAGCGGCTGTACTGGATAATAAATATGGAACCATAAAGACGGAAGCTGGCACTTATGGCATTAAAATCAATCAGGATTTAAAAGAGCTGGTTCATACCGGCACCATCACAGGCGCAGGTGTTCCTGTTCATATAGAAGCTGCAAGCAAAGATTTTTGGGGAGACACAGAAAAGCTGTCTTTCCACCCAGGCACTTACCTTGAAACAACTACCGAGAATGGCAATACCATTGAGTGCGAAAATGCCACCTATAAATACCCGGTCTATCTAAAGGGGGGAACCTATAAAGGAAATATTCAGGGAGGAGAAGGCTATGACGATACACTTTACATCCGACCTGAAAACCCTATGCCACTTATCCCCAACGGACCAGTCAATATTCAGGGCAACATAGCAGGCTTCCCAACTATCGATGTATCAGGTGCGGGCTGGAAGGTGGATGGTTGGATAAGTGACGCCACCACCCTTAAGAATGGCAGTTCTCTGAGTAAGGTTTATGTTTCTGATAAAGTACCACCAAGCAACAAAATTGCTGAGACAGGTCAATTAAGCCTGAAATTCACAACAGCCACAGCCACAGCCACAGCCACAGCCACAGCCACAGAGCCACTTAGTATTATAAGAAAGGAAGGTACAGACGGTACAATAGACAGCCTGTTTATTCAGGGGAAGGCTCTGTTAAAAGATGTTGAAGGCGTCGACAAGCTTGTTGTTAACAGTAAATCTGGTTGGAGTCTGTCCGGTTCAGTGAAAGATCTGAGCACCCTCAAAATCTCGGGCAAGGTGGACAACGTAGGGATCGATACCAGCACAGACAAACACAATACAATCTCACTGCAATTCACAAACCGTAATCAGGAAGACCTGAAAGTGATTAACAGGGGGGGGACAGTTGGAACAGTTGATTTCTCTCTCCCTGCTGATTACCGTCCTGTTCTGAAATATGCTCAACATATGGGATTAACTGAAAGCATTAAGGGTATGCCCGGTAAAGGCGACGAGGTTCATCTCCACAAAGGCACTATAAATGGCATAACAGACGTTGACCATTTATACGCCATCAATAATGTCGGCGATAAGTGGAGTGTACCTGCTGTCATCACAGGTGTCAGGGAGATACACACTGAAACCGGGAAAACCCCGGACAATATCCGCCCCTACGCCATCAGAAAAGTAGTGCTTGCCAATCCTGCCACTATGGATATGATCAGCAGCAAACGCAATACTCTGTGGCTGACAGCAGATAATCTTGATGTCCCCGTCTCTTTTAGCAGTGACCGGGAAGACCTGATCGAATCGGTTGAAGTGTATAGCCAGGCGCACTTTGGCCGGGTTCAGGGCGCTGAGTCTCTGGTTATCCAGGGCTCTGACTGGGTAGCCCACGATAGCGTTGAGGATGCAGCCATGGTCAATATAGAGCCCGGCGGCACGGTGGACACCATCGCTCTGGGGTCAGGGGCTCCCTCGGTCGGGTCACTCAATCTATCCTTCAAAAAAACTTACGAACCCTATGAGTTTGTGACGATCACGAACGCGAACGCGAACAGCACTTCCGGTTCGGTAAAAAACGTGGATTTTTCCACTGACACTGATCGCCCTAACCTCAAGTACGTTCAGGACGGGGGCAATGCTGACGTCAAAATCCAGGGTCATCCTGAAAAGATTGATATCATCTCAATGCAAAGTGGGGAAGCCATTGAGAAGAGTCAGTACACTGACATTTCCGGTTTCGAATACACCAGCGGCAATGTACCCCACTCTGTGCAGGATTTGAAATACCTGGGATTATTGCCTGGAAGTTATACCTTCTCGACCATTGAGGCAAAACGTGTCAGCAGCACATTGGGAAAGACAGATGCTAACATCATGTCGGTGGATTTCTCAGACAACATGCCCGGACATTTTTACCTTAATACGGCTGCAGATACTGTTGGCACCATCTACTTTACTCTTCCCGACCGCCCCGATACCACTTTGATATTAAGTGGAGGAACCGTTAATGAATACAAAGGCACCTCAACCCGCAACGATGACCTGGCCCTATTAGCAGGCACCCTGGGTAAGGGAACCGAATACTTCCAGTCCATCAAAGTGTTTGGTGACGCGAATGAAGGCGAAGGCTGGACAGCCAGCGGGCTGTTTACACAGGTGAATCAGGTCGAGGTATTCAAACAGGGTTCTGCCAACGTCATTACGGTTGGCTCTGGTGTTGATCTAAATGCATGGCCTAAAGGGAAAGGTAACCTCAACATACAAACCCTGCCCGGCAAACCGGTTTCTATTGATGTTAACGAGTTCGGCTCACTTGGAAAAATCAGCCTGACCAATGGCAGTTACCTCACCACCAGCCACTTGCAGGGCGACACAACGGTTGAGGTTGCGAGCCCAAACTGGCAGGCAGGACACTTTGTCAATGCCGGAAAACTGGATGCCAAGAAACAGGCCAATATAGACCGTTTCTATGTGTCAGGGACAGACTTTCCGGTACCACTCACCAACAGCCTTTATTTTATCACTCAGGACTACCCCCTCGCGGTAACTGGCTCCGCCAAGGTTATGGAGCTGAGGGAAGGTGCTATGCTGGCTAACGTTGAAGGCGTGGAAAATGTTGAAGTTTATGGTGCGGCAAAATCGGCATTATCGGCACCACTCGCTTCTGCCACAACCACGATCACCGATGCGAAGACTCTGATAATTAACAGTCCTTTCCAGAAAGTGCATGTGGGCAATGCAGTTCTGCCTGAACACTACGAAAGTCTGGACAGTTTTCTCTCCATGAATACAGCTAAGACTCCCCTCACTATCGAAGGCTCTGAACGCATTAAGCAGTTACATATTAGCGATGGTGCGAAATTGAATAAGGTCAGCAGCGCCGATAACATGCATATTTTCAATGGTACATGGTCGTTTAAATCTGCTGCTGAGGACTTGCAGAGTGTGACTGTGGAGGAACAGGCCAGTGTCGATCAGATAGGTACTGTATATAGAATGCCTGCTGCTGGCAGTGTGACAGCACAAAGTTTGCCTCTCAAGTTCAACTCAGCCAATGGTGAATTTGTATTAACCAACAAAGGGAAGATCACCCTGGCTAATTTCTCCGATACCGGAACCAGGCCCAGAATCCGTTATGTCCACGATGGTACTACGGCCACAACAAGCAAGGTGACAGGTCGGGCAGACGACATTCTGGTCTTTAAAAACGGTGCTCCTGCAGAATACGACGGTTTCAGGCACTTTGGCTTTGAGGGTATGGGCTGGGGTTCAAAAGTACTCTCTAACCCTAAGGGCATTGAAATTGGTGATAGCACAGAGATTGAGCGAATTATGGACAAACCTCTAATAGCGCCTGCTTCAGCATCTGAGCTCGCTATGATACCTGATCAAGACTATGTTCTGACGGAGTTTATCGCTCCGTCAGGTCAGGCTCTTGCCAGCTTGCCAACTATGACGGTGACCAGTAAAGGAGGGCATGTCAAAATCATTGATTACAAAGATACCGTTCGCCCAAAACTGGTAGTACATCAACAAGGTGGCCGCATCGATAAAATTATCGGTAGCCCCGGCTTAGGTGATGAGTTAGTCCTTGAATCAGGTCAGACTGGAGAGGTAAAAGATATTGAAAAAATTCAGGTGGCTGCCAGTGACTGGCAAGCGGGCACTATTTATGACCCATCCTCCATCACCATCAATAAGCGGGTAGTACTGCCTGAGTTAACAACCGTGCCACAAACTACTCTGGAAATGTCTATCGGCAAGCTGTCCCTGGCCTTCAAACCACCAGTTTCCACACTGCTCGGCTCCACAGTCACGGTGACTTCCAGTGGTTTGATTGAGAACATTAATCTGCAAGACAACACAGACCGACCCGCCATCCATATTGTTCAGCAAGACGGAATCACCAATAAAGTGAAAGCCCGTTCGGGCTATGGTGACACTATGGAAATTAGAGGATCAGGCATCATCACAGGAAACATAGAAGGTCTGGATTCCCTGACATTCAGTGGTACAGACACTCAGTTTATTGCTCCGTCAATTGCGACAGCGGGCAGCATCAATGTGACGGGCAAACTGACTTTGCCTACCGGACAAACTGTCGCGGTTACTCCAGGGCAGGCTCTAGTCTCAAACAATACAACGGTTCATATCCAGAAAAGCGGTACTCTGTCTTCTCCAGCCGATACGCCCACCGATACGCCCACACTACCTGCAACCCGCCCATCCGTTCTGGAAGTAACTGGTCTGTATAAGCAGGATGGTCGCCTCGAAGTCCCTATGGATAATAGAACTGACAGGGATACTCCCTACATCATGGCCACCAACATTGAAATAGGTTCAGACGCTGTCGTTTATCTAGACATTCCGGACGATATCAATAAAGACCAGGATCAACTGTTGATGGAGGCCACCGCAGCCGATATTAATGCAGCACCGGATGTGCAAGCAGCAAATCAGCGTTATACCCATTACTATGCCCAGCTGGCTGCCAAAAAGCTGTTTGTCAGTAACATGGACATGGGGCATTATATCAGTGACCTGGCCATAACAGGCAAAGCCAATGAGTCTGCAATCAGGGCTATTACTACTGCAGTTGACCCCAAGGGAAACACTGGCAGCAACCCTCAACAGCTAAACGACAGCGACCCATTAAACACCTGGACTTTAACCCAATGTAATCAGGTAAATGAGAATCCGGTTGAAGTGGCCAAAATCGCCAACCAGATGACTCCTGACCTGTCCGGCGCATCTATTGGCTCAGCTCAGGCTGCTATGCGACAGGCTGGAAATGCTATCAATAGCAGACAATCCGGACTTCGCACCGGTATTGCTGCTGGCGACATGTTCTCATCTGGAAATGTCTGGATTCAATATGCCTACAGTGATGCCAGTCAGGACAGGAAAGATAATTACTCAGGATATACCGCTAAAACCAGTGGCTTCACCATAGGTGCCGACAGCGAACTGAACAGACAGCTCAAGTTGGGTCTGGCCTATACCTATTCTGAAGGCAATGTCAAAGGTTCCGACGGTTCCACCAGCAAGCTGGATACCGAGGGCAACACCGTCAGTGTTTACTCCACCTTTGAACAGGGTCCAATGTTTATTGATGGCTATGTCGGTTACACCTGGGGAGACAATGATGGCAAGCGTTATGTACAGGGCAGCGAAATCAAGGCTCAGTACGATGTAAATTCATGGGATGTCGGTTTACTGGGCGGATATAAACTACCTCTGGGTCATTCAGGCCAGTGGAACTGGATTCCACAAGTCGCCTTTAACTACGCCAATATCCAACCAGATGACTATAAGGAAAAGAGTGGTACCGGACAGTCAGATATATTGTTGTTTGACAAAATCAAAAGTGACTCTTACGAAATTATGGAGTTGGGAGCAGGTCTCAAGCTGCTGGGCAATATCGAAGCAGAGAGCATGCTCTTCAAACCCGAAGTCAGCCTGATGGCATACCACGACTTCAAGGATGATCCGGTCACCATGACCGCACATTTTGCTGAAGGCGGTAATGCTTTTCTGGTGCATGGTGCCAAAAGAGAGGATACCCGTTACCAGTTCGCTGCTGCTGTAGACATGGCAATCCGTAACAATATGACCTTCACCCTGAGTTATTCCTACGACTGGATGGACAGCTATAAGGCTCAAGGCTTTATTGCCAGAGCCAGCTATGCATTCTGAGTCAGCCTGAATAACAAAGGTCTTTTCCTGCAAACAGAAAAGAGCGGCATCGCAAGAGATGACCGCTCTTTTTTTGCCATGATTAATTACAGATAAACGTCCAGATGCCATCACTGCCAGGTTCAGAATTATATCAACCGCTTCACAAGGAACCATTCTATTCATACGACGATTGTCATAGGCAGAGGCACTGGCAAATCGTCCACTGCAATCATAGCCATGAGCTGCCAGACTGGTGAAACTGATGACCTGGCGCACAGCTGGCCTATACTGAGACTCTCTCCTGCATTGGCTGATTATCGAGGAGTCTGCAATGCGAACTACTGATCTTTTACGGCTATCCATTCCTGTTGTGCTTGTCGCACTGCTTTCCGGCTGTGCCTCCGATGGTTCCATAAAACGCTGGGGGCAATGCGCCCTGATCGGGGGTGGTACCGGTGGTGTCATTGGTGCCATAGAAAGTGCCGGTGCCGCTGCTGGCGGAGCCGTTGCCGGTGCTTTATTAGGAGGGTTGCTGTGCAGTTACTCCTCTGATGGTGATTCTGACTTTGACGGTGTGAAGGACAGCAAAGATCGTTGCCCCAATTCTCCAATAGGTGTTCGCGTGGATGAATTTGGTTGTACGCTGGACAGCGATAAAGATGGTGTTCCTGACAAAATGGACAAGTGCCCCAACACTCCTCCCGGTGTTGCGGTGAATGCCGAGGGATGCCCGGATTCAGATAACGACGGAGTCCCTGATAATCTGGACCAGTGCCCGGACACTCCAGCAGGTGTTCCAGTGGATGCCAAAGGTTGCCCTGTCTCCCAAGACCTGGGAAGTATTCTCTTTAAATTCGACAAAGCCGACCTGGATGACAACGCCAAAGCTTATCTGGACAAGGTCGCTATGAGGCTGAAGGAAGACAAGCACATCAAACTGAAAGCTTTCGGTTATACCGATAGCTCAGGTGTCGATACATACAATGAGAAGCTCTCCAAGCGTCGGGCTGAGACGGTCAAACAATATCTGGTGGACCAGGGAGTCCAGTCGGATCAGGTAGAAGCCCTGATTGGAGGTATTGTAAAAGCTCACAATGACACTCGTGAAGGACGAGCCCTCAATCGAAAAGTTGAGCTTTACACCGGGATTTAAGTCAATAAGCCTCAGGGACTATCAAGATGCCAGGGAAGGCAAGATGAATATCTTAACCAGCGTTTATCAAGGATTGTCCGGGTTTGCCCGAACCGTCAAGGATGGCGTTGTTTCCAAATTTCGGGGAAAAAAAACCGAGGTGGTCAAGCACCCCGTTCGTAAAATGACTGAAAGAAACGCCAGTGGCTTTGATACCCTGCAAGGCCCTGTTGCCAGCAAAGGTTATCTTCTGGCCAAAGAACTCTCCGATCAATCACTGCCTGCCCATAAAGTCTCCAGCGTTGAACTCCCCCCCCGCTTTCCATTTATTGAAGCCAGAGAAGAAAGCAAAACATCTCCGGAACCTCCCTCACGAGCCCGAAAAATCCTGACTGCACTGATGCCTGGCAACAGCGCAGTACCTGAAGGCTCAGATATTTCATTAAAACGGGCCAAAAGATGGCAGACCCGCAGACTGCGAAAGGGCCTGCAAACCATCAAAAGAGAAACCGGACTGGATGTCTCTATCCGCAATTTTGACCATCAAGCCGCCAACCTCAGAGATTTCCTGACAGGTAACGGCACTGCTCAGGGTTACTACGAAATAAAAGCATTCTGTGACGATGTTAAGAGTGTGATGGCCAGAGCAGACACCCTTCCAGGATTGGTAAAGCTGGCAGTGACTGAATACATGGTCGTTCTCTCTGATCTTGGACAGGCCGCTCAACTCAAAGCACTGGGACAGAGACAGCAATTGGCCGAGCGGTTTTTACCTGGCCACGATGGCTTTAAAGCCCATTGCCTACGAAAAAATATAGATCCAAATTATACCCTCAACCTGCACTATCTTAACCAGTTTCAGGGAAAACTCATGGGTTGGCAGGACGAACAGGGCTACTGGCATCAGGGGCTGGTTGAAAGCCTGGAATTAAGTAGTATGCAAGCATTGAGAGACAGGCTGGAGACAGAATTGGAGGCCTTTATTGATCAGATTGGGGGAGCTGCACCAGAAGCCCCCACTCCATTAAATCATGACCAGCTGCAGGCAGAAGTAGCCCGACTTTATGCCAAACATGGCGTAAAGGATTTACCGAACAAAAAACACAACCCAATGACAGAATCCTCAGCAGAGCGACACCCTGCCTTGCTGAGTACTAACAAGTATCAGATCCAACCTTTCGGAAACCTTAAAACTCATGCGGTGGTTCAGCTTGAAAAAGCGCGCTTGCATCATTGGGTATTCGAACAGCAATTAACCGACTTAAGAGCCGAGCATAGTCGGATTGATCATGAGCTGGTGTTACTGGAACAAGAACTTAAACAGATCATGACCCAGAGACGCGATACACCAGAGGCTCTTGAAGATATTCAGGCACGCAACCAACAGTTACACAAAAGAAAAGCCAACCTTCGCTCCCCGCCTCTGCCAACCCTGGTATTAAGAAACAGCAGGGGAGCGAGCATAGACTCAGACTTTATAAAAAAGCCTGAGCTTGATGATCCAACCCTAACCATGCATGTCGATCGTTGCCAGATAGACGATTACAAACAGATCAATCGGGAGTTGTTGAGAACACCTGGGTTTGAAAACAAGGAAGCTCTGGACCAGTTCAAAGACACGATGAGAAGCTTCAGAAACCATTGCTACCAGTACGCCATCGGTGCCACATTGCCCAGTAGAGTCTTCTCAGAAAATGACACACAGCTCCTTATGGACTGCCGTCAACGAATCAACAGCGCCATGGAAACCATGCTGACAAACCCCGAGACAGGTGACACTACAGTAGCCTTCCACTATCTGAGAATGCAGGAAGCTGTTCTGGAGAAATTTCTGAAGATGAATGGTATGGCATGACCCACTCAACTCTTCGTGGCGAAAAGCTAAGTGCCATGATATAAGACTCGCCAGGAGTCTGTCGGACTTAGCCGACCGTAGCGAGGAAAAGTCCGGTTTGAGACAGTTTTTATGATTATTTGAGGCGAATAGCGAGCTATTCAACGAAAAGAATCATAAAAAATGGCCAAATCAGGCTT
>NZ_JBPCXO010000230.1:0-13902 GCF_051008435.1 Endozoicomonas sp.
TAAGTGCATTTTTCGTCAAAAACTCCTTTTTCAGAAAGCTAAACGATCAGACAGCTTTTTCTACCCCTTGTGCGGTAAGCATTTCAGCACCACCCATTTCCAGCAGGGGGTGCTGAATAGTTACAAAAATTTTATTCAATACTCTTATCCATGCACCTTAGTTACCCCGATGATTGTGACTAATCTGACTAGAATATAATCGGTGTTCCATCAAACTCATAGGTAACTCTATTGCCTGGCAAGCATAAAATTACGGAAGACTTTAACTCTTTTATTCAGGATAATGAGGCAATACTTCTATTTGATAACCGCGCTTAAGGATTTTATGTCAGGTATGAATAACCTACAGACTCCAAACCAGCTATACCATAGCCCTTATCCTGACGATGAAATCGATCTTTTTGAGCTGATGGAAAAACTCTTTGCTCAAAAGTGGTTGATTATAGCCATTACGTTTGTAGCTGCAGCCATTGCCACAATTACAGCGCTTTTGCTTCCTTCAAGCTTTTCAACCGAAGCGGTTATAAATGAACCTTCCTCTGCTAACATTGCAGCCTGGAACAGTAATATCACGTATATCGCTTCGCACAGTGAGAATAAAGCCTCTGACCAGTATCTTTCTACTGAAGAAGCCTACCAACTGTACCTGAAATATTTGACCAGCCCTATGGCAAGACGATATGCCTTCCAGAAATCATCACTGGCAGGCTTGGCTTCTGAGAATGCTTCAGCAATAGATAAAACTGCACTTGCAGGGCAATACCAAACATTTTCAGCTGACTTATCCATCACTACGGATAAAAATAATAATCGAACAAAAGTTCGATACAGCTCTAAAGATCCTGAAGAGTCAACCTATATCATCAATCAAGTGCTTTTACCTTACGCGCAAGATCAGTTTCTCAAAAACCTGAATGAGAACTTTCAAGCACAGGTCAAAACAAAGAAAAGACAGCTGACAAGCCAAATAAAACGGCTGGAGTCAAACTTTATATCTTATAACAGACTTCGGCTGGCCGAACTGGAAGAAGCCTTAGCTCAAGCTCAGGCGGCTGGAATCACTCAACTTCGAACCAATGAAGTGAACGCCACTATTTTAGATGGTGCTACTTATCTACTCGGTGAAAAGCTTCTCAAGTCCAGAATTGACGCTATCAACAAAAGAGCAGAAAAATACCGTTTTTTCAGTACGCCACAGACAGAAGACAACGCACAAAAGCCCTACATCCGAGGTGTATCAAGTCGTGTTTTCGAGCTCGATCAACTGGATAATTTAGAGCCTGATTTTTCTTCCATGATTCCCGCTACTATAGAACAGCCAGCGCTAGTCCCCGTATTTCCATCCAAACCCAATAAAAAGCTTATTGTTGCATTAGGCGTTATTCTGGGGTTGATGGCAGGGGTTTTCCTTGCTCTGATTCGAATAGCGCTGAACAACAGAAAAGAGAGGCAAAAGGAGGCCGACCACAGCTATCCGATAGTGGCCGGCCATAAGGTCAGAGAATATAGCGACTCAGATCTTCGTCCTGAACCAGCTCGCCCAGATGCTCGTTAACATAGGCAGCATCAATCATCAGAGGTGACTCACTGTGTTCCGAAGAGAGATCTGCTGCACTGTAAGAGACCTCTTCCAACAGACGTTCCATCACAGTATGTAAACGACGAGCACCGATATTTTCGGTGTTCTCGTTCACTGTCCAGGCCACTTCCGCTATTCGGGCAATGCCATCTTCAGCAAAAGCGATATTGAGCTCTTCTGTTTTCAAAAGAGCTTGATACTGCTCCGTCAAAGAAGCGTCCGGCTCAGTCAAAATCCTCACAAAGTCTTTAGTAGTCAGCGCTTTCAGCTCTACGCGGATGGGCAAACGCCCCTGTAGCTCGGGAATTAAATCAGAAGGCTTGGCCAGATGAAAAGCACCTGAAGCCATGAACAGGATATGATCGGTCTTGATCATGCCGTACTTGGTAGAAACGGTACAGCCTTCGATCAATGGCAGCAAATCACGCTGAACACCTTCTCGGGAAACATCCGCACTTCCACCAGTAGAACGCTTGGCTACTTTATCGATCTCATCAATAAAGACAATACCGTTCTGCTCTACAGATTCAATAGCTCGAGTCTTGAGTTCATCTTCATTGACAAGTTTGGCAGCTTCTTCATCCTGAACCAGCTTGATAGCGTCCTTAACCTTCAGCTTGCGCTTCTTCTGCTTGCCGGTATTCAGGTTTGAGAACATATTCTGCAGCTGGCTGGTCATTTCCTCCATGCCCGGAGGTGCCATGATTTCAACACCCATGGCCGCTTCTCGAACATCAATTTCGATTTCCTTGTCATCCAGCTGACCTTCTCGCAGCTTCTTGCGGAAAACCTGACGGGTTGAATTGTCCTGTGGCTTTTCGGATTCTTCAGAGAAGGAACGTGGAGGAGGCAACAAAGCATCGAGAATCCGTTCTTCAGCAGCATCCAGAGCCCGGTGTTTGACTCGTTCTACTTCCTGCTCACGCAGCATTTTGATAGCGGCATCGACCAGGTCTCTGACGATAGATTCTACGTCACGGCCAACATAACCAACTTCTGTAAACTTGGTCGCTTCAACCTTGATAAAAGGCGCATTGGCCAGTTTCGCAAGACGACGGGCCACCTCTGTTTTGCCAACACCTGTTGGCCCTATCATCAAAATATTCTTGGGCGAGATTTCGTTACGCAGCTCTTCATCCAGCTGCATACGACGCCAGCGATTCCGCAGGGCAATGGCTACGGCACGCTTGGCATCATCCTGACCAATAATATGTTTATTCAGTTCGTGAACGATTTCACGAGGGGTCATATTCGACATGTCACAAACTCTGCAAACGAAAAATCAGTTAACTCACCTTGAAAGCACGGTATTGGAGATCACTAGAATCTCCGCTCTGTTGGCTTACGACTGTTCAATCTGGATTTCTTCAATGACTCGGTTCTGGTTGGTATAGACACAGACTTCTGCGGCTATCTCCAGGCTTTTTTCAACGATATCGCGCGCGCCCAGATCTGTATTCTGATAGAGCGCCTTGGCAGCAGACTGAGCAAAGAAGCCTCCTGAGCCAATAGCCAGAATGCCATCGTCAGTAACCATGACATCACCATTTCCGGTAATGACCAGTGAAGCTTTAGCATCGGCCACAATCAGCATGGCCTCCAGACGCTGTAAAGTCCTGTCAGTACGCCACTCTTTAGCCAGTTCAACGGCTGATTTTTCCAGGCGTCCCTGATGCTTTTCCAATTGCGCTTCAAAGCGCTCGAAAAGAGTGAAGGCGTCTGCTGTACCACCTGCAAAGCCTGCTATGACCTTGCCTTTAAACAGGCGGCGCACCTTATGGGCATTGCCCTTGATGACGGCATTACCCAGTGAAACCTGACCATCACCGCCTACGACCACACTGTCATTTCGACGGACGGACAAAATGGTGGTGCCACGATACTGTTCCAAGGTGGGCTCCTTTTGGAATTTTGCTTGATTCGACACTTAATATTGGGGATGAGTCAGAATTATCAAGGGGGTCACCAGGAAAAAGTTTTCACAGCAACTTAGCCCAGCCTGAATAACTGCAGGCAATAGAAGGCTTTCAATTGGAAGAATGCCGGAAAACCCAACGCCAAATCTCTTCCAGAAACCAGCATCCGGACCTTGAGTATAAGACTGTTGCCAAGAGCAGTCATACCAGACCAACGGTCCCCAATTGACTTGAAGCGGGTACTCTGCATCAGGCAAGCCACTATCACTGCGTTTGTGCATATCACCCAACCTGAGGATTTCTGGAAATCGATATAAATCTTCACTGATTTGGATAGAAGAGTGGGGCTGAGAGAGCACATCACCAGCCATAAAACCGATGATGTACTTTATAAAACAAGAAGGTGAGCTTTTATGAATTCCCTCAACCTTATCTCATATCAAAACACTTCAGAATAAAGGCATAGTCAAAGGCTATGTCTTCTATCCATTCGTATCGCTTACTGGCTCCGGCATGACCTGCATGCATTTTCATATTGAGGATCAGAGGATTGTCATCCGTTTTCAAAGCCCTGAGCTTGGCTACCATTTTGGTAGGTTCCCAATATGTGACCTGTTCATCGGAGATACCCGAGTTGTACAACGTAGGGGGATAATCCTTCACGTCAACATTATCGTAAGGGGAATATCCTGAGATGTAGTCAAAATCTTCTTTACGAGTGATGGGATTGCCCCACTCTTCCCATTCTGGAGCGGTCAGGGGTAAGGATGCATCGCTGATAGTATTGATCACATCAACAAAAGCCACATCTGCAATCACACAACCAAACAGATCGGGCCTCATATTGGTAACAGCCCCCATCAGTAAACCACCAGCACTGCCTCCATTAATAGTAATCTGGCCTTTTGTCGTATAGTTACTATTAATCAGGTGCTCACAGCAATCGATGAAGTCATTAAAGGTATTCATCTTGTGCTGCATTTTACCATCGAGATACCAGTTATAGCCTTTGTCATCCCCGCCTCGAATATGAGCAATGACATAGACAAAACCGCGATCAATAAGACTGAATTTAGGAGAAGAAAAACCAGCACTCATTCCATAACCATAAGAGCCATAGCCATACACCATGGCCTTATTGCTTCCATCCAGCTTCGTGCCTTTCTTATAGATAATCGTCAGCGGAACCTGCTCGCCATCCCGAGCCTGGGCAAACTCTCTTTTTACTTCATAGAGCGATGCATCAAAGTTAGGTACATCCTTACGGTAAACTTCCGTCAGAGATCCACTTTCCAGATTCAGCTCAAAAACAGTGTTAGGTGCTATTGGCGAATCGTAGTCAAGCCTGACAACGGTGGCCTGATGATCCCAGTCGCCATAGAACTCGAGACAATAAGCCTCATCCGGCATGGAAATGGTTGAGAACTCTCCACAGTCCATATCCATTACAGCCACTTCATCCAGTACTTTCTGGTTATTCTTGCGCTCCACGATCAGAAAATGACTGTAAAACTGGATACTGCTCAGACACAAATCTTTCTGCTCAGGAATAAACTCCAGCCAGCTATCTTGCGCCCACTTCGCTTGCCCTGCAGGCACTTGAGAAGATGCCGGGCACTTCATGATTTTGAAATCATTGGCGTCGTCCTGATTGGTCAGGATATAAAAATCGCCTCGATAATGCTCGAGCGAGAAAGAAACATCATTCTCGCCTACAGCAAACTTCTCAAACTGGTCAGACTCCCTGCCTGCCACATACACGACATGAGTCGAACCACTGTCCAGATGAATCAGGAAATACTCACGATCATTGGTCCGGGACAAGGACAAAAACATGCTGTCGTATTCTTCAGGCTTGGAAAAGATCAATTCTTTCTCAGCAACGCCTTGATGGATATTGATTTTATAGACATCACGACCACGGCCTGACTCATCCCGCTCAACAATGTACAGATGTTCATTACCATGCCAGAGAAAGGATCCGTTACTGTTGGGAAACTCCCACCCCAGATCTTTTCCGGTCTCCAGATCTCTAACCCGAATGGTCTTTTCCATAGATCCTGTCAGATTAAAGCTATAGGCAAAGTGGGTCTGGGTCAGGTTGGTACCTGATGCCCCAAAGATATAAAGTTCTTTACCTTCGGCCTCCCGATTAATATCAAAGTAAACCTCTTCCGTGGCCTGCCTTGATCCCTGCTTGCGACAGAGAATCGGATAGTTCTTACCTTTTTCTTCTCTTGAGTAATAGAAGTATTCGCCTTCTTTCACGGGCCAGGACTCGTCATCTTCCTTGATGCGGGACAACACTTCACCGTAGAGGGTTTCTTCCACATCCTTGTAGTCTTTCATCACCTCATCTTTATAGGCATTTTCAGACTGGATGTACTCAAGAACAGCCGGATTATCAAAATCCAGATCACCGGCAATAAACTTCTGCCAGTTTTTATCTCTTAGCCAGTGGTAGTCATCAACCCTGCTAATACCATGCTGCACAATCTCATGGGCTGTTTTTGGCGCTACCGGTGCTTTCATAATCTTTTCCTGAATTACTTTATTATCGCTCAGGGATAAACCACTTATTGGATGTCGAACATATTGAGAATACTGCCGAATCAGAAGAAGCGTTTTTTATACATTGGATAAGACTTACTTTCCGACTCTTTAAAGGCAGGTTACTTCACTCTCAACAACAAGCCATCAATTTTGAAATCGGCCAGCACTTTTTTTGCCTGGTCGATGCTTCCAGAGGTTTCAAATGGGCCCAGTTGAACCCTGTGCCATGACTCTCCTGCGCCGACTGTGACCTTGACGACTCTTGGCTCCTGCCCTGCCAGGAGTAGCTGCGCCTTTAGTCGATCTGCATCTTTAGCACTTCGGAATGAGCCTGCCTGCAACAAATACTTCACTCCGGGTTTCGTGGCCGTTTTTACTTTAGGCTCAGGTTCAGAGACCGTTTTGTTTCTGGAGGTTACTTTTGGTGGTTGTTGCTCGACTGGCCCTGGCAAAATAACTTCCTGCTCAGGCAATACGGTATAAAAGTCAAAGACTGGCTCCGACTCTTTCTTATCTGACCTGGCCGTTTCAACCGCCGTCATGGCAGCATCTACAGAGATAGGGGCGGGTGTCAGCTTGATCAGGAAGGCTACAAAAAAACCAGCGGCAAAGCCTGTTATCAGCCACATCCAGCCCGGTAATTTGGACTGTTGATTTGATTTCTTTCTCGAAGCGGCCTTGCTGGCGCCTCTTCTTGATGGAGTACGGGTGCTCATATGTCTGATGCAAAACCCATGTCAGGAGAGAAAGACAGCTCGTTCATCCTCAAGCATGAACCATGGTTTTACACAATATCCTTTTTAAAAAGACCATTTTCACGAACGAATTCATATTACCATGGATACGGGGTGTTACCATGACTGTGACGGTCTCATGTGACTTTAATTTCAGTAATGCTGGCTATTGTCTCAAAGTGGTTTTATTCGCTATTATTTCCGGCTATGAAATCACTCTCATCAGCTTCTCCATCAGCCTCTCACACGGTGAGCCATGAACGGCTTCAGTCTGCATCAAACATTGCCCTCTGTCCCGGCAAGTTCCTGCAATGCCTGATATTCACCCAGCGACGATGCCAGGGCTGACTGGTTGCCAGTACCGTAACCACCACCTTTCGACACCCAGCTTTTGCAGAATAAGGCTGCCGCTGACCAGGAAGGTCAACAGGCCCTGCTGTTAGAGACGCCCATAGCGATAGAAAAATATTTTGAAGTCCCTTCAGAAATGAGACACAGACAACACAAAATATTTTTCAAGATAAACAGCCATGAGCGAAAAAAATCACCGCATACGAGTTTCAGACCAAGGATTTTTCCATGAATATTCTTAAGCTGCTTGAAGACAGAGTCATCAAAGCACTGATTGCTGCCGGAGCCCCGGAAGATACCCCCGCCATGGTTCGCCAGAGCGCACGTGCCAACTTCGGTGACTACCAGTGCAATGCTGTGATGGCTGCAGCGAAGAAAATGGGACTCAAGCCTCGTGATCTGGCCCAGAAAGTTGAAGAAAACCTCGACCTGGAAGGCATTGCAGAAAAGACCGAAATTGCAGGACCGGGTTTTATCAATATCACACTCAAGTCGGAGTGGCTGGCAGCCAAGCTTCAGGAAACAGTTAAAGACGACCGTTCCGGTGTAGCAACCGTCGACACCCCGGAAACGGTAATTGTCGATTACTCAGCTCCCAATGTTGCCAAAGAAATGCATATTGGCCACATTCGCTCCACCATTATTGGTGATGCTACCGCACGCACCCTGGAGTTCCTGGGACATAAGGTCATTCGCCAGAATCACCTGGGAGACTGGGGTACCCAGTTCGGCATGCTGATCGCTCATTTAGAAGAACTTGAGCAGGACAGTCAGGAAGCCCAGGCTATGGAGCTTTCCAATATGGAAACCTTCTACAAGGCGGCCAAGAAACGTTTTGACGATGACGAAGATTTCGCTATCAAAGCCCGAAAGTACGTTGTCGAGCTACAGTCTGGTGACGAACACTGCTTGAAGCTCTGGAAAAAGCTGGTTGATATTACTCTCGCTCACAATCAGGAAGTTTACGAACGATTGAATGTCTCCCTGACACCCTCCGACGTAATGGGCGAAAGTGCTTACAACGACAGTCTGCCTACGATCATTAAGGAGCTGGACAGTAAAGGTCTGTTGAGCGAAGACCAGGGCGCCAAAGTGGTTTTTCTGGATGAGTTCAAGAACAAAGACGGCGACCCAATGGGCGTCATTATTGAAAAGTCCGGCGGTGGTTTCCTGTATTCTACAACCGACCTGGCAGCTCTGCGTCATCGGACTCACTCCCTGAATGCCGACCGTGTACTCTACTATGTGGACGCTCGCCAGGGACAACATTTCGATCAGATATTCACCATCGCTCGTAAAGCCGGCTTCGTCAATGAAGACACCCGCACTGAGCACCATGCTTTTGGCATGATGCTGGGCAAGGATGGCAAACCTTTCAAGACTCGTGCTGGTACCACCATCAAACTGGTTGACCTGCTGGACGAGGCTGAAGAACGTGCCGCCAGACTGATAGCCACCAAAACCTCTGACCTCAGCGAAGAACAGAAAGTAAAAGTCATCAAAGCGGTGGCCATGGGATCGGTAAAATACGCTGACCTGTCAAAAAACCGCACCAGTGACTACGTGTTCGACTGGGACACCATGCTGGCTTTCGAAGGCAATACCGCACCTTATCTGCTCTATGCCTACACACGTGTTAAAAGCATTTTCCGCAAGGCGGGTGTTTCTGAATCCGATCTGACGGGTGACATCCAGATTGCAGAACCTGCTGAAAGAGATCTGGCTCTGAAGCTTAATCGCTTCAGTGAAACCATTGAGCAGGCTTCACGTGAAGGTACACCTCACGTGCTTTGCAGCTACCTCTATGAACTGTCCGGCGCGTTTATGAGCTTTTATGAAAGCTGTCCAGTGAATAAGGACGGTGTATCCGAAGCTGATAAAAACAGTCGCTTACAGCTCTGTGCCAGTACTGCACATATCCTCAAGACAGGGCTTGACCTGTTGGGTATTGAAACTGTCGAACAGATGTAATCTGCTTTACGCCAGAAAATGCCGGTCTTAGAGCCGGCATTTTTTTAACCCATTACTCCAGACAAACTTTCAACAAACCCTGTCCAGACTCCCCAAAAGGCAAAAACTCATCGGCAGATGCCTGAGCCCAGTGATTGCTGTAGCCAAACACCTCATCCCCTGCCAACAAACATCCTGATTCCAGAACCGGATAGATGGTTGCATAGGAAGCTTCTGTCTGATCAGCCAAACGACGAAAAATATGTCTCGCACTTAGCTGATCGGGGCTCTCCAGTCCCATAGCTCCAACGATATCCAGAAAGCTGGCCATCGTAGCTCGATGATAGTTAGCAACCCTGATCTGTTTATCTGCGATATTAATCGCTTTACCTCGGGTAGGATCCTGAGTCGTCACGCCGGTTGGACAGTGATTCGTATTGCACTTCAGAGCCTGAATACATCCCACAGCAAACATCATGGCTCTGGCCGAATTACACATGTCCGCCCCCAGAGCGATCTTTGTCACCATATCAAACCCAGAGGCCACTTTAGCGCTGGCAATGATCGTTACCCTTTCTCTCAGGCCCGCTCCTACCAAACTGTTGTGTACAAACACCAGCGCTTCATTTGAGGGCATTCCCAAACGGTCGGTGTACTCTACAGGAGCGGCTCCCGTTCCTCCTTCTGCACCATCAACAGTGATAAAATCCGGCGCCACACCCGTTTCCAACATGGCTTTACAAATGCCCATGAACTCCACCCTGTTTCCCGGACAGAGCTTAAAGCCGACTGGCTTTCCCGAAATACGTCGCAGGTGATCTATAAACAGGATCAGTTCTCTGGGGGTTGAAAAAGCCGAATGAGCAGGGGGAGACATGACTGTCACTCCTTCAGGCACCCCTCTGGCTTCAGCAATTTCTTTCGAGACTTTGATGGCAGGCAAAACACCACCATGAGATGGCTTAGCGCCTTGAGACAGTTTAACTTCAACCATCTTCACAGCTTCATGTTTTACTTTTTCAGTAAACACTTCTTCGTCAAAGCTTCCCTCTTGAGTCCGACAACCAAAGTAACCTGTACCAATTTGCCAGACCAGATCGCCCCCCTCTGCCAGATGATGTCGGCTGAGCCCGCCTTCACCTGTGTTATGAGCAAAGCCTCCCCTGCGAGCCCCAGCATTCATCGCCTTGATGGCATTGGCACTTAACGCACCAAAACTCATGCCAGAAATATTTAACCTTGACGCATGGTAAGGTTGAGCGCAGGTATGCTCACCCAGCACTATTTTCCCATAGGATGCGTTTACTTTTTTAGGAGCCAATGAGTGATTGGCTCGATGATAACCACATTCCGTCTGATCAAACTGAGTGCCAAAAGGCTGAGTGTCCGATTTACCCTTGGCTCTTGAATACACCAGACTGCGTATTTCACGATTGAATGGCCTGCCACTCTGGTTTGATTCAATAAAGTACTGATGAATCTCAGGACTGATAAACTCTAGGGCATAGCGTATATGGCCAATAACCGGGTAATTCTGCAAAATGTTATGACTGGTCCAAAACAGATCATAAAGCCCTACTAGAGTATAAGGTACCAGAAAAACAAACAGCCAAAGCAGCGTGGGCCAGAAGGACGAGAAAACTAATGTGATCAATGAGCCTCCAATAGAGACCCAGAAAAATACTCTGCGTGCCATTACATCTTCCTTCACAAAGGCAGCTATTATTACACTTGCTTAAATTTTAAACACTACTTTTATAAAAAATGAAACCTTCAAACAGCAATGAACCGGATATTCAACCTTCCTCAAAGCTGCTTCACCAGAAAGACGGCTCCATTTCCATAATAAAAACCTTCAGCCTGCTCTCTTTGACCATCATCTTAACAGCTACAGCTGCCTGGTCTGAACCTATAGAACTCTCCACCTCATCAGGCCATACCTCTGTTATCATCCCTCAGTCAGGATTTACTTCTGATTTTAACCACTGGGAGATGATGCAAGCGCTTCAAAAACAGGAAACTACCGAGAATGGAATAGCCGAAGTTTTAAGCGAAAGAGAAACATTCTTGCAGAAAGTGCTCAGAATTTTTGCTGAAAACCAAGATTTATCGCTCTGGGACGCCTTGAATTTAGCCTTTCATGAAAGAGAGCAGACATGGCAACAAGATAATTCGTTAAATGATTATTATGAATCGGAGCAAAACCGAACGGATAACATGTTATTCAACGAACTGAACGACTTGAGTCTGAACTTGAGTCTGAACTTGAGTCTGAAAAAGCATAACTATCATGTTCATGGTATCTGGCTCTGGAGTGACGATGAAAAAAAATCCCAACAAACACAAATGTCAGATCATAGTCCGTCACAAGAGAAGAATATAGCCTCTCATGAAACCGATGAAGAAACCGATGAAGAAACCGATGAAGAGAATATAAAGCCCGGACAGCGCCTCCGATGCACTCAATTCAAGGGAACCAATGACCAACCGATAACGGGGGCACTCCCTGCCGAACTTCACAAACACCTGACCCTGGATGAGGAGTCCGATCCAGAACAGCCAAAACTGTTTTATTGTACATCCCGTAAAGATCATTTACCCAGTATAAAAAAAACAGTAGAGACCTTTCTGGCTCGTGAGGGCAAGCTGCCAGTACAAGGCGAATTCTCCCAGGTTGAAATATTTGGAAACATCGTCATCAAGCAGCCTAAAGTCATAATCACAACCGTTGAGTCAACAAAAAAGACTGGAGGAATAATATCATTTACTGGTCAGGTAAGTCGTGAGTCTTTCAACTGTTTACTTAATGAACTTCGAATTCTATCAAAACTCAACCATGACAACATTATCGCTCTTCTGGGGGCTTTTCCTGTTTTATTACCCGATAAGACCCAGAGCTGGTGCCTGCTTCTGGAGCATGGTGGTGAGGAACTTTTTGATTGCATTACGAATAAACAGCACCCCTTGTATACGACGGTTTACTCTCAAGCCACATCAATCAGTCTGCAATTAGCCCAGGCTCTGATCTATCTACACGAGCACTCTCTGCTTCACGCTGATATTAAAACAGAAAATATAGTGGCCAAGGAACAAAACGGAGCAATCGCAGTAAAACTGATTGACTTTGGCCTTTCCTGCACAATTGATGAGGCTAAAGTGAAAAGGTATTGCCGTGCATCATTAGACTGGACCGCACCCGAGCTGTATACAGGCGCAACAAACACGATCTGGTCCGACATCTATTCACTGGGTCTCGTGATAGCTTTGCTGATTCGCTGCCATAATGAAGGTCCTTTCCAGAGCTCCGCTTCAAGGGAACCAGAGAATATATCCGAATTTATAGCCAGATGTTTTTCCGGAACAGACGAAAACTCATACCTCTGGGCATCAGAGTGGCTACCTGACCCAGAGAGCTACGCTGATCATATTCCCCAACACCTCTTCTTACAAAAAATAGCCAGTGTAATGGTACGCAAACAACCTGAACACCGAATGCAATTACTCCTGTTGGAGCAATTGCTTAAACAGTATCTAAAGGAACCTCTGAAAAACTCTCCCTGATTCGGTAGTATTCTGATGATTGGATCAGGGGGGAATGATGGATCAACTTAACTTTCTCAAAATAACAAAACAGAGGTAGCCGCTCAGGTGTGAGAAATTTCTCAACGAGATGGATCAGGTGATTCCATGGAAAACACTCTGTGACCTGATAGATCCGCACCGGCCTAAAGCCGTCACCGGACGAAAACCTAACAGTACCGAGTTGATGTTACGAATCAACTGCCTCCAGCAATGATATGGGCTCTCTGATCCTTTTTACCGATACCGTTCCAGATGAGACAACCATTCTCAATTTTCGCCATCTGCTCGAAGAGCATGATCTGCAGGAAGCCATCTTTGCAGCCATCAATGGGGATCTGGAAGAAAGAGGCCTGCTCATGAAGCGAGGTACACTGGTGGATGCAACCATTATCGCCGCCCCCAGCAGTACCAAGAACAAAAGCAGAAAACGTGATCCTGAAATGAGCTCCACCAAAAAAGGCAACCAATATTACTTCGGCATGAAAGCTCATATAGGCGTTGATAGTGACAGCTCTCTTGTCCACTCACTGATAGGCACAGAAGCCAAGCGCCATGACAGTACTCAACGGAAAGAACTCCTGCATGGAGAAGAGCAAGTGGTAGGGGCGACAAAAGTTACGCTGACGACCAGTACAAGAAAGAGTGTCGTGCTAATAATGTTGTCTACGCGATTTGTGATAAAGGAAAGCGCAATACCCCTCTGTCGAACAGCCAAAAAAAGCGTAACCGCAAATTGTCTGGCTGGCGCGCCAAGGTTGAGCATCCATTTCAGGTCATTAAGTGCCAGTGGAGGTTCCGAAAGGTGCGTTATCGGGGGTTGAAGAAAAATACCTGTCAGTTGTTCATGCAGTTTGGTCTGTACAACCTGTTCCGGGTTAGGAGGAAACTGTTAGCGGGCTGATCTGGGGGCAGTGCGCTCTGAATTTGGGCTGCTCTCGCAGAAGTGTTGTAAAGGGCGTTATTTTTAAATATTTTGTTCTTTTTTTGAGCAACCAAAGATTGAGACTGGAAATCTCAACATGTTTTTCAGAGCTTCCTAAAATCAAACAAACCTGAAACAAGCGATAATCTTATAACAAATGAACTACCCCGGAGCAAGCTGCGGGGAATTGCCTTAAGTCCCGCTTAACGATCTGAAGAAGTAAGACAGAATGAACTGAAAGGAGCGCCCTCTGTGCTGTTCAGGCAAAATACCTGTGTTAATAACAATGCACTTGCAAGGTGCTACACAGGGACG
>NZ_JBPCXO010000231.1:0-12290 GCF_051008435.1 Endozoicomonas sp.
GGCAATCTGAACAACAGCCCTGCGTTGGAACTCCTCGCAATAGCTAGCTATTACTCGTCGTTCCGCCTTGCTCTGATGTCCAGCTTGCCATGCTCATTACGGTAGTTAGAAAATTCGATTGGTATAAAAACCCCGGAAGGTCCGGGGTTTTCTCGACTCAAATGCCCATAGCGAAAGAAAAGCGCTTATTGTTAAAAGCCATTATTTTGAGCCGCATCCCTGAACCAGAGACCACTCTTTTTAATGGTACGCTCCTGAGTTTCCAGATCCAGACTGACAAAACCGTAGCGGTTTTTATAAGCATTCAGCCAGGACCAGCAATCAATAAAGGTCCACAGATGATAACCCCGAACTCTGGAACCTTCTTCTGACGCTTTGTGGATCCACTTCAGGTGATCACTGATAAAGTCGATGCGATAGTCGTCCTGTATCTGACCATTGACCTCGAACTGCTTCTCACCCTCAACACCCATACCATTTTCTGAGATATAGACTTCAATGTTGTCGTAGTTATCCCTCAGATCAAGCAGCGTGTCGTATACCCCTTTTTCGTAAATTTCCCAGCCACGGTGCTCATTCATCTTGCGACCGGGCATTTCATAAAAGTCATAGAAATTCTCAGGCACAAACGGAGCATCTGCTGCGGGAACGATCTCTTTGGTTTTGACACGACGAGGCTGATAGTAATTAAAGCCAAGAACATCAATGGTGTTAGCGGCAATGATCTCAAGATCCGCCTTGTTATACTCGGGCAGCTGATCATGCTCTTTCAGCAACTCCACCAGCTCACGAGGGTAAGTTCCTTTGGTCACAGGATCCAGAAAAGCACGGGTGCAGAACAGGTCTGCCATGTGAGCGGCTTGCTGATCTTCCGGTGAATCACTGCGGGCATAAGTAGGAGAAAGGTTCAGGATGATGCCGATCTTTCCAGCCAGCCCGGTTTTGCGATAACGCTCAATAGCACAGGCATTGGCCAGAATGGAATGGTAAGCCACCTGAGCCGCTCTTTTGAAGTCTACGACACAAGGCCAGTGATAGACATTCAGGTAACCTGCTTCCACAGGTACAATGGGCTCGTTCTGGGTAAACCAGTAGTTCACCTTGTGACCAAACAGCTCAAAACACTTCTCTGCGTATTCCGCAAAAGCCTCAACTGTTTCCCGGGATTCCCACCCCCCCTTCTCCACCAGTGGTACAGGCAAGTCAAAGTGGAACAGGTTGATAACGGGCTCGATGCCATGCTTGATCAATTCATCAATCATGTCGTTGTAGAAAGATACAGCTTCCGGATTCACCTCACCCGTCCCAGCTGGAATCAGACGTGACCAGGAAATAGAGGTACGGAACGAGTTATGACCCAGCTCTTTCATCAGGGCAATATCATTCTTGTAATTCTTGTAGAAGGTAGAGGCTTCGCAGGGACCTACCTGATTGTGAAATTTTTCTGGCTCTTTTTCATGCCAGAAATCCCAGACATTGGGCCCACGGCCGCCTTCACGGGAAGCGCCTTCGCATTGAGTCGCAGAGGTGGCGCTGCCCCACCAGAAATTCTCGGGAAACAGGTGTTCAGGTGTGCTCATAGGAAACTGCTTTCTATCAACAAGAGGGAAATTCAGATCACCATAATAGATAACCCTAACCTCATAAATTGACCTGTATCACCTTTGAGTTCAGATGGTTACAAATGTCCGCTAAATGTCGTTTTTCTTCGATTCCGATCACAAAATCGGACACTTATAGTCAGTAGCACGCACATAAACATTGAATTCAGAGACTGCCTGCTGACCTGGTAGATCCTGCGAAACAGGAACACACACATGAACATCGTTGCAGTGACCGCTTGTACAACAGGCATCGCCCATACCTACATGGCAGCAGAAAAACTGGCTGAATTTGCCCAAAGTCAGGGTCATGAAATCAAGGTAGAAACCCAGGGTGCTCTCGGTATTGAAAACGAGATCACTGCAGAAGACATTGCAACAGCAGATCTGGCGATTCTGGCCATTGATGTAGAGATTCAGGGTATTGAGCGTTTTGAACCTCTGAAGACCATCAAGGTAGCCATAGGTGAAGCTATTAAAGATCCTGAAGGTATTATTGCCCAGGCTTGATAGAGTGCCCGGTTTCAGCTTCTGAACACTAAGGAAGCTGAACCCCCCTTCCAAATCCTCTTCCTGACTGCTTATCAGTAGATCCCTTCTTTCCCGTACTAAAAGCGATTAAACCCTACTCTCTTTTTAAAAGTACTGACCGCCACTGAACGCGCTATAAGAAATATCTATGGCTTCTCTTCTCTATCAACCTTTACCTTCCAGTTAGGGTAAGGGTTATTCTGTGTACAGTTCCCCTCTAAATTGATATCCGGGAGTAAATCAATGAAATCTTTACAGATTCAACTGGCACTGTCCGGAGTCAACTGCGCTGGCTGTGTAGGCAAAATTGAGAAAGCCCTTAAGGGCGTCAATAGTGTCGATGAAGCCAGTGTTAATTTTGCAGATAAAACCGCTACGGTGGAAGGCCATACCAAAGCTGACTCTCTGATCTCAGCCGTCCAGTCTGTCGGCTTTGGTGCAGAGTTGATTGCCTCAGACAGTAATAAACAATTTTCCATACCTGGCATGAATTGCGCCTCTTGTGTAAACAAGATTGAAACGGCACTCCAGAACGTGTCTGGCGTGACCAACGCCTCGGTCAACCTGAGCGACAAAACCTGCTCGGTACAGGGAACGCTGAATGTGACAGCCATTCTGGCGGCTCTGGAACAGTCAGGCTATCCCGGAGTGGAAGTGACTCCGGACAACAGTATTCAGGAAAAACAGGAGAAGGAAGACCGGAAGCAATACCGTCACCTCCTCAAACATACCGCCATTGCACTGGGTTTGGGCATCCCCCTGATGATCTGGGGAGTTGTCACCGGAGAAATGAGCGTCAACACGCCTTTCCAACAAATGGCCTGGGGTGGAGTAGGTCTGGCCACCCTGTTGATTCTGGTGTTTTCGGGCAAACATTATTTCACTGGCATGTGGAAAGCTCTTAAACATGGCAGCACCAATATGGATACCCTGATTGCCATAGGCACAGGGATAGCCTGGCTTTACTCAATGGTGGTTGTGCTGTTTCCTCACCTTCTGCCGTTCGCCGCTCGCCATGTTTACTTTGAAGCCAGTGCCATGATCATTGGTCTTATCAACCTGGGCCATGCTCTGGAGTTAAGAGCCAAAGGCAAAACCAGTCAGGCTATTAAAAGGCTATTGGGACTTCAAACAAAAACAGCCAGAGTCGTACGAAATGGACAAGAGATAGACATACCTACCAACCAGGTCTTGAAAGGTGACATTGTCAGAGTCAGACCCGGTGAAAAAATAGCTGTCGATGGTACCGTCACTGAAGGTTCCAGCCTGGTGGATGAATCCATGCTGACAGGTGAGCCACTGGCGGTAAAAAAATCACCTGATGATGCAGTGTCTGCAGGCACTTTAAACAAAAATGGCAGCTTACTGTTCAGGGCTGAAAAAGTCGGCAGCGAAACCGCTCTGGCTCATATCATCGCCCTGGTGAAAAAAGCCCAGAGTTCAAAAATGCCCATTGCCCGGATGGCCGATCAAATCTCATCCGTTTTCGTACCGGTTGTGATAGTTATCGCTATTCTGGCTGCCACAATCTGGTTCTTTTTCGGACCGGCGCCCGCATTGGCCCATGCACTGGTGGTGGCAACAACCGTTCTGATTATTGCCTGTCCCTGCGCCCTTGGCCTGGCCACGCCCATGTCGGTCATGGCGGGTGTGGGGAAAGCCGCAGAACTGGGCATGTTGATTCGAAAAGGCGACGCCCTTCAACAAGCCAGCAAACTGAATACAATTGTGTTGGATAAAACCGGTACGGTGACTGAAGGCGTCCCGGCAGTGACAGAAATCATAAGTACGGCGGGCGATTCAGCAGAAAATAAAAGTAGAATTTTACAAATTGCTGCCAGCATAGAAAGTGCGTCTGAACACCCGCTTGCCGAAGCCATCGTTGAGTCTGCAAAAAGAACCGATACTCCACTCTCTTCTGTTTCTGACTTTCATGCTGTCACGGGGCAGGGCGTTACCGGTATTGTCGATAATCACTCTGTTTTACTGGGCAATGACAAATTGATGGCTTCCAGTGAAATCGATATTTCCAACCTGGCTTCCGCTTCTGAGTCTCTGGCCCGCCAGGGTAAAACACCGATGTATCTTGCTGTGGATCACAGCCTTTTGGGTCTGATAGCCGTTTCCGACCCCATCAGACCTGACTCCAAAACGGCTATCGACCGCCTGCACAAGCTGGGCATAAAAGTCATGATGCTGACCGGTGATAACAAGCTGACTGCGGCTGCTGTAGCTAAACAGGTGGGCATTGATGATTTCAAGGCAGAGGTGATGCCTGAAGATAAAGAAGCTTATATTCGACAGCTTCAGAGTCAGGGTCTGAAAGTCGGAATGACCGGCGACGGTATCAATGATGCACCCGCTCTGGCCCATGCTGACGTTGGCTTTGCCATTGGCACAGGTACGGATGTGGCCATTGAATCAGCCGATATCACCCTGATTCGTTCTTCACTGCATGGCCTGGCCGATGCTGTTGAGCTGTCCAGAGCCACCCTGAGAAACATTAAACAAAATCTGTTTGGTGCCTTTGTCTACAACTCTCTGGGTATCCCGGTTGCTGCCGGTGTACTCTACCCCCTCACTGGAATGCTGCTGAATCCTGTCGTTGCAGGGGCAGCCATGGCATTGTCGTCCGTCACAGTAGTCAGTAACGCCAATCGACTCAGACTCTTTAAGCCTACTAAAAGGGAGGCCTGAACCATGAACATTTCCAAAGCGGCACAGGCCACCGGGCTAACTGCCAAAACCATTCGTTACTATGAAAGTCTGAAGCTGATCTCTCCCGCCCATCGTCTGGATAACGGTTACCGTGATTATAATGAGTCACACTTACGAGAATTGTCTTTTATTAGTCATGCCAGAGAATTGGGTTTTACGCTGAAAGAGTGCTCAGATCTTCTCGGCCTCTACAATGACAAAAGCCGTAAAAGTGCCGATGTGAAATCACTGGCTCTGAAAAAAATGGCCGATGTCGAAGAGAAAATCAGCCAGTTGCAGGTCATTCGTGAAAGCCTGCAACAACTGACAGGGTGTTGTCATGGGGATGATAGGCCGGACTGCCCAATCATTGACCGGCTGGCCAAGGGAAAAGTCTCTGGTTCAGGATAAGCTCTGTTTGGAGTGCGAACGTTATGGGGTATAGCGCTTAGTCTCACTATTCCCCCTCCATTAATATGCGGTGGGCTACCTGCCATTGCCGTTCACTGTATTGCAGCCTGGGTATCGACTCCAGATCCAATAGCTTTTCGGCCATTTGTTCTATTGAAGGACGAGGGTTCGAAGCCTTTAGCTCATCGTATACTCTTTTTACGAATTGATAAGCATCTCGGAATTCTCGCTGATCCTTAGCCGAGGTAGACCACTCCGAGCCTTCATTAAAGGCATTGGCAGTACGGTCAAAGTCCATCTCATCCAATCGGGCTTCCAGTTTCTGCAGTTTTTCTTCTGTCAGTTTGGTGCCTTTAAGCATACCAAGCACGTCGTAATCCGCTCTGAGTTCTCTCTCTTTTTCCATCAGCATGGCCGTTTGAGCCAGATTCGAAAGATTGAACGGGAGTCGTTTTTCATAGGCTTCAGCCAAATGACTCAGACTGGGCAGGTCTACAGCCTGATCTATCAGGCCCATTTCTCTCAAAACCGTTTTAACTTTGTCCCAGGGTTCCTGCTCGACAGGGCTCTCCTCTACTGTGGCTTGTGGCTCAAGAGTTTGTTGAGGTCTCGCAGGCTCATTGCTACTCAGATCGTCATAGGCCTTTTCCAATTCAACTGCAATGGCATGCTCTTTATCATCTCTACACTTTCCTGCAGTCACTTGAAGAATATAGGGTGGAGTATTATGTGCACGTCTGACGGCTTGCCTGCAATGAATAAGATCATCTTGATGATCCGCTAAAGCAATTGAGAGCAGCTGATTTATTCTGTTTTCCCAATACCTCTGCTGAGTGGAAGCTGTTGGTATAGTTGATTGCAGCTGATTGAATCGGGCCACAGCTCTGGGTGATTTATGATTTGCCTGATATTTTCCCCCGCCAACATAAGAAACAACGTGGGCTATTTGCAGATCATTGCTCTGTTTAGGCTCCATCTCTTTTAACATTTTCTCCCAATTCAGGGTGCCATTATCACCCACCTCAAGGGGTACAGTTTTACAGAGAAATTCCGCCACTCGCTGTTGCCTGGGTAAATCATGAGGCCTGAGCAGCTTAAAAGTGATGGTCTGAGTACCTGAAGTAGGCTCAACAGTTGCCAACCCTGACTCTACCAGTAGAAGGCAGGCCTTATGCTCGGGTGTTCCTCTCTGTAAGGTGGCTCTACGGTCTTTAAATTCAATTTTTGGATCAACCTCCTCCCCAATAGAGGCTGCCAGCTGTTCAGCTAAAGCTCTGGCCTCCCTGATATCAGAAGGCTTTGGCCTCCTTAGAAACAAAGCGACAAAGGTTTTGATAGGGGTGTCTGTGACCTTAACCTCTGCCACCGGACGTTGCTTTAGGGGTACACCGGAACGATAAAGTCGGTCTCTGGGAATATTATTATCAGGCTCAACTTTAGTCACCGACTGATGGTTTACAGTCTTGCCTGGTTTTTCTGGTTTTGTTGTAGATACAAGGTGAGAAATGGGTGAATGATTAACAGATGACCCGCCGGTTTTCCCTGTGCTCATTTTAATCAATCCTTTGGATAGCTGAAAAACACTTCAGA
Organism: Endozoicomonas sp.; assembly: GCF_051008435.1. Taxonomy (GTDB): domain Bacteria; phylum Pseudomonadota; class Gammaproteobacteria; order Pseudomonadales; family Endozoicomonadaceae; genus Endozoicomonas_A. The sequence continues at coordinate 6,831 of NZ_JBPCXO010000231.1, forward strand.
CTTCTATGCCCTTCTTCTGAGACTAGGAGCCTGTCGGACTTAAGGCAATTTCGGCCTGAATTCCAGAAAGAGCGGCCATCTTTAGATGAGCACCGTCGTGATGCTCATCTTGAAGGCTGTCCAAAATGACTCCAGGCAATTTTGTCCGTTGATTTTGCTTAAAATAGGTCAACTATTCGCACGAATTCAACGAAAAAGCTGGCTCACTTTACTGAACTTTATGCTCGGGCGCTGTTCTCGGTCAGGCTCCTAGTCTGTAGAAAAACCGAACAAAATAACATTTTTGCCTTGTTAAAACTATGCTCTATGCTTTGTTATCTGATCAGCCGCACAAAGAGCCTTTCTTCCGGCAAGAGGTTGTATGTTTACGAGAGACTGTTGTGATATCCGTATTATTCTCATCACTCTCCAGTGCTTTTTGCTATGTATTTCTGCTGCAGCCCGGGCCAATGTCCAACTCCCTGAGCTGAAACGCTTTACCTATCATTGGGCAGCTCATGTTAACAGTCTGGGACAGGCAGCAACCTGGGTGACAGGGGCGGTTCATCAAGGCGACAGACAAGCACGCTGTTCAGTACTTTCCCCTGAAATCACAGAAGTTCTCTGGTTATCTTTTCCTGGCGCCCCCCTGGAAAATTTTACCCAAAGGTACTTTTTTTTCAGCACCCATGCGGCAGAACCCCATGCGCCAACAGAAGTCATTGCGCTGAAACCGGGACAAGAGCAGGAGCTGTTGCCCGTTGTCCGTATGCATCAGGATCATAAAAACAACCTTCACAGTTATCTTGTAGCCCTGCCTGACGACACAGCCAACCTGGAGTTACAGCTTAAAAATGCGCACTTCAGCACCGAACTCTCTCCTCTCATAACAAACGACAAAGGTAATCTGACCACAGAGACAATGGAAATACGACAGTTTGGCCGACAGCAGAATGACGACGACGAACCCTCATTCCCCTTGCCACTATTTGCAGACTCACAAATGCCCCATGCCGGGAAAAGTGAGTACGGCGGCGGTGGATTGGGAGGAGACGTTCCTTTTGATGACTGGTTCAAGCCGGGCAGGGGAAAGCCTTTTGCCGCACTGAGCGATTATATGATTGATTTTGTGCCCCTGCTGGACGACAACGAGGCGGAGATTCCGGAGCAAAATCGCGACTTTTTTTCAGCCCTTGGAAAAACAGACAACACCTTTGCCATCGTCGTCACCATGGGCGGGCAGCGCTGGCGGCTGGAGCTTGACGAAGAACAATGGCAGCAACTGTGGAACCTGAAGCTACTGGGAGCACCCGATTTTCTGTTTCGCATGGTAACGGCGCTGGGAACAGGAAACCAGAGAGTACAGCAACGGTTCAGGGAACTGGCCGAGTTTATTAAAGAACAACATCACGAAGCCATCTGGTTATGGACCGAAGATATTCTTAACACGCCCCCCGAACAGGTTCGGGTCGATGTCTGGCTTGACTTGCAGTGGCAACACCTGCTGACAAAAATGCTGGTTGCTGCCATCCGGGAAACACCTGATGGCAATGGCTCAGAGAAGAAAAAAGACACTGGCAGTGGCAGCAGTAAAGACAAAAGTTCTGAAGGCGAGAACACACATGGATCATCAACCGTCAACGAAGGATCAGCCAATAAAGGATCAGCCAATAAAGGATCAGAAAGTGCGGATAAAGCTCCCTCCGGCCAGGGGCATGGCGGGGGCGAGGAACCGCCGGGGCAACCGGGAGCAACCGAGCCTGCCGCAAGTGTTGGGGAATCACAAGAGCAGATCCTCGAGCAGTTATTAAGAACTCTGAAATCAAGTGCTAATACAGATGAAGAAATAATTAAGTTAAATTTAGATAGGCTGTTAAAGCAGCTTTCCCCTAACTTTATTAACCATTTTGTGGAAGGAGCCACTTTACTCTACCACCTGGTTGATTTACTCGATCTAAACAAGAGGGCGCTATTGATTGAGCTGGTAGAAACGCTGCTGGATAAATATCAAGCCAGCCCCATGCTACCCGTTACTGACGGGCGAATGATTGTACACAGGGCGGCTCAGCGGGGTTTGTCAGAGGTGGTAGGAGCCCTCCTGCAAAAGGAAGAAAACGCTGCGCTTTATACAGATGGTGAAGGCAGGATGCCTCTGCATTATGCCTGTGAGGAGGGGCATATAGAAACTGTTCAGTTATTGTTGAATGCCGCACCCAAGGCTCAGAATCATCCGGACAATCAGAAAAATACGCCATTATTTCTGGCTATCTCCAGAGGCAAGACAGAAGTCGTTAAAAAACTGGTTGATCAACAGCCCCTCAGGCCAGCCGACCAGCCAATCGTTTTGCAGGGGATTCTTAAATGTCTGGAGAGTAATCCCAACAACGAGGAAATCCTTGTCGTTCTGATAGAGTCCGGATTTGATGTAAATACCACTGACAGTCAGCTCAACACTCTGGCACACCACTCTGCCTGGAGAGCAAACCTGAAAATACTCGAGGTACTGATTGAGCATAAAGCAAGTCCCTTCATAGAAAATAATATAAATATGATTCCACTAGAGAGAATTATCACCAAAAACGCCCGAACAAGAGCTTCTGAAAGCGAACCTTCCCAAGGCGAACAGAAAGTGCAGGCAGTATTGGTGGCACAGCTTTCCCCCGAGGAACTGGAAATACTGATCGGCAGAGCGCTCGACAATGGCAATATCTCCCGGCTTGAGTCTTTGCGTGAAGCAGGCATTCAACCAACAAAACCTGAAAATCAAAACCGTTATCTGCATCTGGCAATTTCTAACCATCATTTTGGCACTGCCTTACAGTTGATCAGGCAGGGCGTGAACCCGGACAGCCCGGTTACTATTAATGGCAGGGAGGAAAAACCTGTCAAAATTCTTTTAGATAATGTTCATAGTCAATTCAAAAACCTTACTGAAAACAGGGCTAAACATAGTGAAACATTCCACAAATTTTGGTCTCCTCAGCGGACAGAACTGTGTAAGCTTGTTATCCAGGTACTTATTAAAACGGATTACATCGATGATAAGAAGTGGCAAAGCTTTATCGATACTTTGGAAAAAATAGAAAGAGCAGATCAATTCATCGTTCTGCAAGTAAAAACTCATAAAACAGCAGTTTCTGAATTGCTTAAAGTTCATAAGATCGCTAAACAGTTGAATCGGATTTTAGAAGTAAAACGTAATTCTCCCGAAGTCGTTTTGACGCTTAAGCCTATTGATTTTACCATCGGAACGGACCATCTGGACATCCTGCTAAAGAAAGGTGTTGATATTAATACAGTCAGTGTTAACGGTTCCTCCCGTAACTCATTGGTCGAAGCTATTAATGATCATAAATTTCGTGCTGTTAAGTGGTTAATTGAACATGGGGCTGATGTGGATAGTAAAGTTGGACCCTTTATGGCCAAAAAAAGACCCGTCAATATTTTGTTTGATCAACTCCAGCAGAAGCTTATTTCAAAAGCTATGAAGATAAATTTTTATCACGTAGAAATCTGGCAAGATGAGAGAGTGGCATTAGTGTCGGTGGTTCCTGAAATACTTCATAAAAGCCATTTTACCAGAGAGAGGAGATGGACTGACCTGATTTTTCTGATTGAGGAACTGGCGCAGGGTAGCTGGTTTAATCAACCTTATGACCCACTGGGTATTCCCAAAATTCCGATTTCATGGTTTTTGCGCGAGGCCGAACTGGTTCCAAATATGAGGAGGGCCTTGGAGCATGCAAGTGAGGAAAAGAAGAACGACAGTCCACCGGAAAGCGTTGATCACGAACCATTTGAGATTATTGAAGAGCCCTCTGAGACTATTAAGCCTCAACAACCTGAAATTCGCGAGACAAGTTTATAGCCAACTTATTTAAGGGAGCATCGAGAGGATTATAGTTTTCAAAAAGTTTTGGAAAGAAAACCGAACCCAGTAAAGAGAAAGCGCCATAGGTTTTGGTGGCAGGAGGTTGTATGACTGAGATAGAAAATAGTTTCACCGGTGTCACCCAAAGAAACTCATGGAGGAGCTTCTTTGGGGTCTTACAGAAATTCAATGAGTAGCAAACACACTCATCTTCCCATCAGCACTGAAGCTGATGACCTGATAAGGATCTTTACGGTCTCCGTATTCCATTCCTGGCGATCCCATTGGCATGCCAGGAACGGTCAGGCCATTCACGCCCTCAGGCTTTTCACTCAACAACCGTTTGATGTCCGCAGCCGGAACATGTCCTTCAAAGGCATAATCACCAATAAAGGCGGTGTGGCAGGACTCCATACCTTTTGGAACTCCAGCTTTGGCACGGTACATGGCAGTGCTGGGCACATCATGCAACATCACCTTAAAACCATTCTCTTCCATGTGTTTAGCCCACTCTGTACAGCAACCACAGGCAGGGGTTTTGTATAACATGACTGTCGGAAATGACGCCTCAGCCTTGGCCAACATGGACGACATCAGAACCGCAGTTCCCAGAAACAGGGCTTTCAGCTTTTTCATTGTTTCACTCTCCTATTCAAGTTCTTAAACATTTAATAATGGATCGGTTCGGCCAGAGCCTTCTTCCGGCTATGCCACAGAAAACAGATGTCAGGGACCAGTACGAGTGTTACAGCCAGAGAGCTGGCAATGCCGCCAATCATGAGCCCTGCTATGCGCTGCATAACTTCGGAGCCTGTTCCTTCATTAAGCATGACGGGGATAAGACCAAAAAGAATCGTACTCACAGTCATCATGATGGGTCTGAGTCTCAGAACAGCGCCCTCCAATACCGCCTGCTTGATATTCAGTGCAGACAGTTTGCTTTTGGATTGACGCAGTTCAGCCAGTGATTGATTGAGATAAACCAACATCATGATGGCGTTGCCTACCGTAACACCCGCCAGAGCAATAAAGCCGACACCGACGGCAACAGAGAAGTTGTACCCCTGCAGATACATCAGCCAGATGCCGCCTATCAAAGCAAAAGGCAGTGTGCTGAGAATGGTGACCACCTCAAAAAAACGCCTGAAGGTCAGGAATAAAATCACAGTGATGAACAGCAAAGTCGCCGGAATGATAACGCCCAGTCGTTCACTGGCTCTTTCCATGTATTCATACTGGCCAGTCCATTCCAGAGCATACCCTGCGGGCAGCTCCAGATTCTCTGCCACCAGCTCTTTGGCTTCCTCAACATAAGAGCCCAGATCTCTGAACACGTCCGGAAGGTCTGGCATTTTCAGACTGAATAGCGCCCGGGCCTTCTTCAACGTAGATTTTGGCCACGTCGCCCAGTGCTATGGTTTGCCCTGAAGGGGTGACCACCGGCAGTACTTTCAGCTTTTCAACCGAATTACGATAGTGCTGTGGTTGACATCCTCCCCGCCCTAAAGGACGGGGATTCCTACAGCTAGACGGTCATGCCCGACCGCAAGAATGTTTCTTGCTGCGTTTACGTCACGCAGATGTTCAGCTCCGCACTCTGAACAGACCCA